>CAZQPJ010000042.1:0-12778 GCA_964595105.1 uncultured Bifidobacterium sp. | reverse complement strand
CTGCATCGTGGCCAAGAGCGAGCACGGCCTCACCCTCGCCCCGAACCAATCGGCAACGAAGGTGGCATGGCTGCTGAACCAGTTCGACCCGGGCCGCGAGCGCGACCTGTGCTTCGGCACCGTCGACACCTGGGTGGCATGGGTGCTCAGCGGCGGTTCGGCGCACGTCACCGACCACTCCAACGCAGCCGTCACCGGTCTGCTCCTCGGCGACGCCAGCGGATGGAGCCCGAAGGCGTGCGAGGCATTGAACGTCCCGATGGCGATGCTGCCCACCGTGGTCGACACCTCAGGGGTGTTCGGCACCGCCACCGCCCTGCCCGGGGCCCCGCCGCTGGCCGCGCTGGTGGGCGACCAACAGGGAAGCCTGGTGGGACAGAGTTGCGTGCGGCCCGGACAGGCCAAGGTCACGTTCGGCACCGGCGGCATGTTCGACCTGTGCACCGGCCCGGACGCTCCGCGCTCGGCCAACCGGTCGCAGCACGGCACCTTCCCGATCGTCGCCTGGAGCCGCAACGGCCACCTCACGTGGGGCGCGGAGAGCATCATGCTGTCGGCCGGTACCAACGTCGAGTGGCTCGTGCACGACCTGGCGTTGGTCGACTCGCCGGCCCACACCCACGAGGTCGCGGCGGCGTGCGACTCCACCGACGGCGTCGTGTACGTACCGGCGCTGATGGGCCTCGGCACTCCGTACTGGGACTACGGAGCCCGCGGCACCCTGCTCGGCCTCACCCGCGGGTCGGGCCGGCCGCAGGTGGTGAGAGCCGTGCTCGAGGGGGTGGCCCACCGGGGCGCCGACCTGCTCGAGGCCGCCGAACTCGACACCGGCATCGAGGTTCCCTCGCTGCGCATCGACGGTGGCATGAGCCAGAACCCCACCTTCGTGCAGGCACTCGCGAATACCACCGGTCGCCCGGTGGAGGTCTCGCGTCACACCGAGGCCACCACGATGGGCGCCGCCTATCTGGCAGGGCTCGCCGTGGGCGTGTGGGGGTCGTTCGACGACATCGCCCACGCGTGGTCGCCCCGCGAGGTGGTGGAGCCGACCGGTCGCCTCGACCGCACCCAGTGGAAGGAAGCCGTCGAGCGTTCCCGGGGCTGGATACCAGACCTCTCGGCTCTCGACTTCTAGAATTGCTCTGCTCACCTCTGGCCGGGAATGCTAGGGATGATCGTCTCGAAAGGAACACCCCGAGTGGAAATCGAAGTGACGCAACCCGGCGTCGAGGACACAGCGCAGCGGGTCGCCCGCCGCGGGCTTCTCGCCGTGGGAATCGGAGGCGCCGCGATGTCGTTGCTGCCGTTGTTCAGCAACCGTGTCGACGCTGCCGACAGCACCACCACTGCCCCGCCGAAGCGCCCCACCGTCGACGACGTCACCCTGCTCGCTGCGGCACAGCAGGTGGAACTGGCGGCGACGCAGCTCTACACCTCGGCCATCGCCGAGGTGAAGGGTTGGTCCGACGATCAGGCTGCAGTGATGGTCGCCATTCGTGAGGCACACCTCGCCTTCGCCAACTCGCTCAGCGGCCTCCTCGGCAAGGCGGCACCGGGCACCCCGCTCGAGGCCGTGCTCACCGCCGCTGGCCCCGGCTTCAAGGGTGACCCGACCTCGGTCATCACGGCTGCCGCCGACCTCGAGTCGACCGCAGTGGCCACCCACACCGACATCCTCTCCAAGTTGCAGGGCGTCGATGGCGCAGCGCTCATCGCATCCATCCAGATCGCCGAGGCTCGCCACACCACCGTGCTGCGCGACCTCGCTGGCAGCACCGATCTCGCCGATCTGCTCGTCGACACCGAAGCGGCCTCGCTGCTGGGGAACGGGTGAACCACATGACCACGAACGCTTCCTCCCTCGATCGCCGCGGCCTGCTGCGCCTCGGCGGTCTCACCGCTGTCGGTGCCGCTGTGCTGGCAGCCTGCGGCAACACCGAGGCCGGCGAGATCGGCCGAGTGGGCATCGGCGCCACCCAGCCCACCCTGCCCGAAGCCCCGGTCACGAATGCCGTCCTTGCACGCACCAGTGCTGCGTACGAGAACTCCATCGCCGCCGCCTACCAGCGCATCCTCGATGGCGGCTATGCGAAGGACCACGCCGACCTCGTGACGGCTTTCCTCGACCACCACACGAAGGCCGCCGAGACGTTCAACGGCCTCGCCACCCAGTTCGGCGGTGAGGCCTGGACCTGTGGCTCCACCCGACTGGACGCCGCCTACCTCAACCCGATCTTCGATCGAGTGCTGAATGGTGCTGCGGCCACCGATCAGGCGAAGGCCATCGAGCCGAGCGACGATGTCGACCGCGACATGATCAACCTCGTCCTGGCGCTCGAGAACCTCTCGGCTGAGACCTGTCAGGCCATGGTGGCCCAGTTCACCGAGCCCGCGGCCCGCGGCGAGTCGATGAAGATCGGCGCCCGCTCGGCCCGTCAGGCCGCGCTCGTGGCCCTCCACATCAATCCCAAGGCCTACGTGGGCGCCTCACCGGCTGCTCAGCCTGCCCCCACCACCTCCGCCCCCGCCGACGCTGGCCCGGCGCAGACCGAGATCCCCCTGCCGGTGGCCATCCCCTCCACGTTCGGTTCGCTGTCGGGCATCACCTACATCGGCGGCTCGGGCGACGAGAACGGGGTGCGCCTCAAGGTCATCTTCGAGACGCCGAGCCTCAACTCGCTCGCCTATCCGTTCGACACCTGCGCCACTAGCTGACCCCCTACACTCACTTCCCGTGGTGAGTCGGCCGGGTGGCCGCGGCACGGCTCGACCGTGTCGAGGAAAGTCGGGACTCCACAGGGCAGAGTGCTGGCGAGAGCCAGGTCGGGGCGACCTGACGGATGTGCAACAGAGAGAAACCGCCGATGGCCTCCGGGCACAGGCAAGGGTGAAACGGTGCGGTAAGAGCGCACCAGCGTGCGGGGCGACTCGTACGGCTCGGCATCACCACGCGGAGCAAGGCCAAGCAGAGAGCACGGGCGGCCCGTCCGCCGGTTCGCCGGCAACTCTCGGGTAGGCCGCACAGATGGATGGTCACCGGTTCCCTCGGGAACCACAGAATCCCGCTTACAGGCCGACTCACCACACCGACGCGCGCCGCCGACGCGCGGAGGTGATGCCGGCTGCGCCGCTACGACAGCAGGTGCGGCGCCGTGTTGAAGCCCGCCAGGGCAGGGCCGCGGTCGCGCACGATGATGCGGGTGACCGATGCCTGGTCGACGAAACTGCGCCAGGTGATCGACTCGTCGACCCCCAGCGCCCACGCCATGGCCACCTTCACCGGTGTGGCGTGGGTGACCACCACCACATGACGGTCGCGTGCGTCGTCGAGCAGGTCGTCGCACGCTGCACGCACACGCACGCCCAACTGGCGCAGGCTCTCGCCGCCCTCCGGCGCATAGTCGGGTTCGGTGATCCAACGCTGCCACTGCTCGGGCGGCACGTCGCTGATGGCCATTCCCTCGAACGAGCCGTACGCCATTTCGTGCCATCGTTCATCGATGCTCGGAAGAATGCCGAACACCTCGGCGGTCTGCAGCGCCCGCATGGCCGGCGAGCACACCACTCTGTCGACGCCGGTCACCACTCGCGGCAATGCGGCCGCCTGGGCCCGCCCCACGTCGTCGAGCGGCAGGTCGAGACGGCCCTGCAACAGGCCTCCCGCATTTGCCTGCGTGCGGGCATGACGGACGATCGAGAGCACGGCGTCAGTCCACCACATTGCTGAGCGTGCCGTGACGGAGGAAGCGCTGCCGACGTTCGGCGTCGGCGAGACCGAACCGTGTCCACGACCACCACAGCATCGCCGCGCCCGCCAGTTCCATGGCCAGCGTCAGCACCCACGACCGTTCGATCGACGGCACCTTCACACTCCCCCAACCGCCGCTGAACGGCCACCAGAACACCTTGGTACTGGCGAAAGCACCATCGAACACGAGGTGCAGCAGCATGCCGATCGGCAGGCCCAGCAGCAAGCGCCGGATCGGCTTGCGGCCCGCTGTCACCAGCATCACCGCCGTCAGCACCCCCACTGCCACCGTGAGGCTGTGCGCCCAGCGGGCCGTACCGGCCGGGATGTCGATGAGGTCGGGGGCGATGGCGCCGAGCAGCAGCAGTCGGTAGTCGAAACGCGGATCGGTGAACACGAACCACACGGTCAGCAGCGCCGTGCCGAGGAACCAGAGCAGCATGGTCAGCGTGCCAGGTAGCGGCCGCACTGGGGGCACTCGGGGAGAGCGCCGTCGCCCACCGACTTCACTGCATCCATCTCTGCGGGCGACAGGTCGAGATGGCAGCCGGCACAACGGTGCCCCTCCAAACGGGCGATGGCCACCCCCTCGAACTGCGACCGAGCGCGGTCGTACGCCGCCTGCTCGGTGGGCGACAGTGCGGCTGCGGCAGCAGGTCGGCGCTCCAACAACGCTGTCTCCTCGGTGGCCAGCACGGCCGTGGCGCGCTCGAGGTGGTCGGCAGCGGCCAGCACTGCAGCCTCCAATTCGCCAGTGCGGGCGTCGAGCGTCGCCAGGTCGGCCTCGGCCTGGCCCTGCTGGTCGAGCGCCTCGAGCTCCTGGTCGTCGAGGTCGCCGCGTTGGGCGTTGAGGGTGGCGATCTGGTTCATCAGCGCCTCGGCCTCACGCGGGGCGATGATGGTCTTCAACTGTCCTTCGAGCCTCGTTCTCTTCGCGGTGAGGTCGGCGGCAGCGTGCTCGGCCTGTTCGATGGCGGCCTGGGCCGCAGCGATTCGTTCCTTGGCCTCCAGCACGGCCGAGAGGTGGTGCGCCATGGCAGCCGAGGCTGCACGGTGCGCCGCCAGTTCGGGCAGCCGCGGACGACGGTTGGCGATGGCGACGAGCGCCGTGTCGATGTCTTGCAACGCAAGGAGTGCAGCGGCGTTCATTTGCCCTTCTTCTGGACCACCACGTTCGTGGGCGGCGTCTGGCAAAGGTACACGTAGGTGCGCAGGTCGACCGACGGCATGGGGGCTCGTGGGTCGAGCACATCGGGCGGCACGGTGGTGAACCCGGTGATGGGCGCCACCACTGCGGCCGCACCGGTGGTGGTGGGCTCCGACGATTCGGTGGGCGTGCTGCTGGAGGTGGGCACGGTGCTGGAGGTGCTGGTGCTCGACGTGCTCGAGGTGCTGTACATCGGCGGCAGGGTGCCGCTGACCAACTTCGCCGGACACTCCTCCCCCGGTACGAAGATGCGGGCGGGCACGCGCGTCGCCTTCGGGGCTGCAGGCCAGTCGACCTCCGGCATCGGCGCGAGGGCGTCCTCCATGAACCGACCCCAGATACGAGCCGGGTAATCGGCACCCTGCACCTTGCCGTTGCGGCCCATCTCCTTGCGGAACTCCGGGATGCCGTTCATCGGGGTGTAGCCGTTCGGGTCGCCCACCCAGACCGCCGTCGTCAACTGCGGCGTGCCACCGACGAACCAGGCATTGGTGTTCTCGAACTGGGTGCCCGTCTTGCCGGCTGCAACGCGCGGGAAGTTGCGGAGGTTGCGCGCACCCGTGCCAGCCCGAATGACACCCTTCAGCGTGGCCACCGTGTTGAGCGCCGGTCCTTCGTCGAGCGCCTGCACTCCCTGGTCGACGTGCGAGAAGAACCGTGTGCCGTCGGCCCTGTCGATCCACTGGACGTAGTACGGGTCGTGGTGCAGGCCACTGTTGAGGATGGTCTGCATTCCCGAGGCCATGTCGATGGGCGCCATCACGTTGTTGCCCGTCGCGGTGAGGGGAAGCGCCTGGAACGGCTCGCGATCGGCCGATGGCTGCCCCTGGTAGAAGTAGGGCGAGTGGGCGAAGCGATAGACCGAGTCGACCACTCGGTGCAGGCCGATGGCGTAGCTGAGCCGAACGAACCCGCAGTCGCTCGACAGCCAGGTGTTGGGTCCGTTCAACGGGCCGAGCTCGCCCGACTTCGCGTCGACGGTGAACGTCTGTTCCACCCCATCCACGAAGTCGGGCACGGTGCACGGCCCCGGGCCGTTGATCATGTCGCGGGGCTGCGCACCGGCCTCGTACGCCGCCGCAAGGATGAACGCCTTGATGCTCGACCCGGTCTGGCGGGGCACCAACGCCATGTTCACCTCGCCGCCCGGCACGTCCTTGCGAATGCCCCGTCCGCCCACCATGGCGCGGATGGCACCGCTGGCGGTGTCGAGCGACACCACGGCCGCATCGAAGCCCACCGTGGTGTCGGGAAGGATGCTGCGCGCTCCCTCGGCCTGCTGTTGCATCGAAGGATCGAGGGTGGTGTGGATCTGGAGACCACCGCGGTACAGCAGGTTGGCTCGCTCCTGCTCGGTGGCCCCGAGGATGTTCGACTTCGTGAGGAGGTAGTCGCGCAGCGCCGTCGTGAAGTACGTCGGCACCGTGCTGAAGTTGGCAATGGTGCGAATCCGGTCGGGGATCTTCCAGTTCTCCGCCAGGAACTCCGCCTGCTGCGGGCTGACCAGACCCACCTTGGCGAGACGCTCGGTGACCTGCTTGAAGCGACGGCGTGACGGTTCCGGGTTGCGGATGGGGTCGTAGCCCGACGGCGACCGCACGAGTCCGGCCAGGAACCCGCCCTCCACCATCGACAACTGCTCCACCTTCTTGCCGAAGTACACCGTGTTGAGATAGCGCTCGAGGATCTCCTGCTTCGACTTCTTCTTCTCGAGCATCGTGGCGTAGTGCGCCTGCAGTGCCTTGTACCGACCGTCGCGCGGGAGGCCGGCGAGATACTCGTTCTTCACCACCTGTTGGGTGATGGTGCTGGCGCCCTGCGTCGGTCCTTCGCTCGCGAAGTTCGACAGCAGCGCTCGGGCGAAGCCGCGGAGGTTCACGCCGTGGTGGAGGAAGAACTCGTTGTCCTCCACTGCCAGCAGTGCCGACACCACCGGTTCCGGCACCTGCTCGAGTTTCACGGGCTGGCTGTTCTCTCGTTCGAACACCGCGATCACGTTGTTCTGCGTGTCGTACACCACCGTGCGTTGCGAGAGCGGTTGGAACTCGGGCAGTTCGATGGCGGTTTCGCTGTGGGCGTTCGCGATGAGCCACAGCCGCGGCGCCACACCCAGCGTGACGCCGGTGATGAGCAATGCGCCGGCCGCGATGATGCCGACGAGTCGGAAGGGCCAGGCCAAGCGGTGCACGTCGGTGTCACGCTAGTTGCGCTTCGGCACCGGCAGGCGGCACCCCCTACCATCCGCCCATGACCGCACATCGCCCCTTCCGCTTCGGCATCCAGGCCTCCACTGCTCGTTCCCGCGCCGACTGGGTGGACCTGGCACGACGGGCCGAGGCCACCGGCTTCGACGTGCTCACGATGCCCGACCACTTCGGCGACCAACTGGCGCCGATGCCGGCCATGATGACGGCGGCCACGGTGACCGACACGTTGCGAGTGTGCGCCCTCGTGTTCGACAACGACTACAAGCACCCGGTGGTGTTGGCCAAGGAACTCGCCACCATGGACCTCCTCAGCGACGGCCGCATGGAGATCGGTCTCGGCGCCGGCTGGATGCAGAGCGACTACGACCAGTCGGGCATCCCCTACGACCGGCCCGGTGTGCGCATCGACCGCTTTCTCGAAGGACTGCACATCGTGCGCCAGTGCATGGCACCGGGGGCGTTCTCGTTCACGGGCTCCCACTACACCATCACCGGCTACGACGGTCTCCCCAAGCCCGTGCAGACGCGTCCGCCGGTGCTCATCGGTGGCGGCGGACCCCGCGTGCTGCGCATCGCAGCGCAACAGGCCGACATCGTGGGCATCAACCCGAGCCTGCACACCGGCGTCATCAACGGCGAGACCTTCGGCCACATGACCGCAGAGGCCGTCGACGAGAAGGTGGCCATTGTCCGCGAGGCGGCGGGCGACCGACTCGGCGACATCGAGATGAACGTCCGCGCCTTCCTGGTGAACATCACCGACGATGGTGCCGGAGCCCGCGGACGGCTGGCGGGTGCCCTCGGGGTCGAGGCCGAGATGCTCGAGAACTCGCCCTTCGCGCTCATCGGCCCTCCGAGCGAACTCATCGAGCGCCTGCTCGCCCGTCGCGAACGGTGGGGCTTCTCCTACGTCATCGTCGGCCAGGACGATGTCGAGGCGTTCGCACCCGTGGTGGCAGCGCTGCGCGGGAAATGACCACACGCCTCGGCCTCCACGGCGCAGGCATGATCGCCTTCGCCCACGCTGCGGCGGCCCGCGCACTCGGGTTCGAACTCGTCGGCGTGGCCTCTCGGACGCCCGAGCGAGCCGAGCGCCTCGCCTCGATGTTCGGCACCACCGCCCGCACCTACGCGGAACTGGCCGCGATGCCCCCGATGCTCGTGGTGGTGGCAACTCCCCCGCAGTGTCACGCCGATGACGTCCTCGACCTGTTGGCCCGGGGCCACACCGTCCTGGCCGAGAAACCGCTGTGTCGGACACTCGACGAGGCCGACCGCCTCGTGGCCGCTGCTCGGTCGCACAGCGGACGTCTGATGTATGGCGAGAACCTGGCTGCTGCCCCAGTGGTGCAGCGGATGGTGTCGCTCGCCCAACGGGTCGGCAGACCCACGCATCTCGAGGTGCGCTCACTCCAGGGCCTGCCCACGTGGGGCGCCTTCACCACCGACGAGTGGGGCGGCGGCGCCCTGTTCGACCTCGGCGTGCACCCGCTGGCCGTGGCGATGCTGCTGGCCAACGCTGCAGGCGAGGGACGGGTGACGGGTGTGTCGGCTCGTCTCCGGGGCGGCGAAGGACACGGCAGCGACGAGCACGCCGACGTGACCCTCCACTTCGCCTCCGGGTTCACCGCTCGGGTCGAGTCGAGCTGGCAACACGGCCCCGAGCCACTGTGGGACGCTCAGTTGGCGGGCGACCGCGGCGTGGTGAGGGCCGAACTGCTGCCCACCACCTCGCTCGAGTTCAACGGCGACGAGGTGGCGCTCCCGCGCTCGGCCGCGAACCCGGCGGCGCTGCACGACCTCGGCTACCTCGGCCAGTTGGAGACGCTGGTCCACGACAGCCAGCGCGGCGAGGAGCCGGCGATGAGCGCCGCCTTCGGCCGCGAGGTGCTGCACGTGGTGATGGCCGCCTACGCGTCAGCAGGGGCGGCAAGCGACGAGGTCGCGTTGCCCTTCACCGGGCCACGCGACGTCACGCCATTGCAGTTGTGGCGCAGCACCTGAAGTGCTGCACGGCGTCAGATGACGCGAACCTTGAGGGCTTCGTCGCCCTTGCGGCCCTGGCCGATCTCGAACTCGACCTTCTGGCCTTCCTCGAGCGAGCGGTAGCCGCTGCCGTCGATGTTCGAGAAGTGGACGAACACATCGGCGCCACCCTCTCGTGAGATGAAGCCGTAGCCCTTCTGAGCATTGAAGAACTTCACGGTGCCGATGGTCATTGCCTTCTCCACTTTTCTCGCCACCTACGTGATGACGTTCCGCACACGCTATCCCACCGACAGTCAGGATGTGCACGACAGGCCCGAATCCGCTGTGAGCCCCGTCGACTCGGGACGATGGTCACTGGCCGCAGCGCCGACGGGGGAGCACCATCACCACATGTTCCAACCGATGACTGCCGCCGTCGACGCGGTCCGAGCCACCGACTCGCTGGCAGTGCCGCTCGGCCCCGGCGTGCCGGGCGGCTTCCTGCATGCACTCGGCGAACGGGACGACTTCGAACACCTCGAGGTGTTCGGTGCCCTCCTGCCCGACCTGTACGAGGTGCTCACACGCCCCGGTGTCCACTACCGCAGTGGCTTCTTCGGCCCCGCAGAGCGGTTCCTCCGAGACAGCGGCGCGTCGATCGACTTCGTACCCGCCGACTTCCGTCGCTTCGAACCGGTGCTGCATCGCCTTCGCCCCCGTGTCGTGGCCACGGCGGCGGCGATGCCGGACGGCGAGTGGGTGAGCCTGTCGCTCCACGCCGGCGCCTCCGTCGACGAACTCCACGCCGCAGGAGCCGACCCCGAGCGTCTGCTGGTGGTGGAGTGCAGTCCCCACTTCCCCCGAACACGGGGCATCGAACCCGAGCACGCACACCGCCTGCATCTCGATGAGATCGACGTGCTGGTGCAGAGCGACCGCACTCCCCTGAACCTCGCCGACGCGCCGGCCACCGAAGCCGAGCGAGCCATCGCTCGGCATGCACTCGAGTACATCGCCGATGGGAGCACCCTGCAGACGGGCATCGGTGGCATCCCCAGCCAGATCGCGTCCCTGCTCGCCGATGGCCCGATGGGCGACTTCGGCATCCATTCGGAGATGTTCACGAGCGGTCTGATGCGGCTCCATCGAGCGGGCAAGGTGAGCAACCGCAAGGGTGGTCGTTTCGACGGAGTGTCGATCACCACGTTCGCAGCCGGTGTGCCCGAGCTGTACGAGTGGCTCGACGACAACGACGACGTGCGATTCCTTCCCGTGAAGGTGGTCAACTCACCGGAGGTGATCGCCGCGAACCGGCACATGGTCACCATCAACGGCGCCCTGGCGGTCGACCTCGCCGGTCAGGTGGTGGCCGACACCATCGGCGGCACCCAGTTCTCCGGCATCGGAGGCCACGAGGACTTCGTCAGCGGGCCAGGGCTCTCGGCAGACGGCCGCAGCCTGGTGTGCCTCCCGGCATCGTCGACCGTCGGCGGACAGTTCGTGTCGCGCATTCTCCCCTCGTTGCCGGCAGGGTCGGTGGTGAGCACGCCCCGGCATCAGGTCGACGTCGTGATCACCGAGTTCGGTGCGGTGGAACTCGCCGGCCGAACCATTCGCGAACGGGCCGTGGCACTCGCCTCGATCGGACACCCTGCCGTACGCGACTCGCTGATGGCGGCGGCGGCCACGTGGCCGCGTGACTGACAGCGGGAATCAGAGGACGCGAACGGGAATCGCGCGCGGGCCGCGCACCTGCCCGCCGGCCCACGTGACCCTCGAGTGATCGATGATCTCGAACTCCGGCATCGCAGCGAGGAACTCCTCGACGGCCACCCGCAACTCCATTCGGGCCAGGTTCGAACCTGCGCAGCGGTGGATACCTGCGCCGAAGGCGAGGTGGCGGTTCTGCTGCCGGTCGAGCACCACACGGTCGGGATCGGGAAACACCTCAGGGTCACGATTCGCAGCCGGGAAGTTCATCAGCACCCGCTCGCCCGCCTTCATCGGGCAGCCGTTGTACTCCACGTCGGCACCGAGTCGCCGGGCCATCGTGACAGGTGAGAAGGCACGCAGGAACTCCTCGATAGCGGTGGGCATCAGTCCGGGTTCGGCCACGAGTCGGCGACGGTCGTCCGGATGGTTGGCCAGATGCCACATCGTCGAACCGATCGACGACCACGTGGTGTCGATACCAGCGATCAGCAGGAGCGCGCACATGCCCATCACCACCGACACGCTCACCGGCTCTCCGTCGTGCTCCGAATTCAGCAGTTCGGTGATGAAGTCGTCCTTCGGTTCGGCCTGCCGTTCGGCGATGGCCTCATTGAGGTAGGAGAGGATGCCGAACACACCACGGCGGCGGCGCTCGGCGTCGTGGGCGAACTCGAGCACGTCGCGCACCCACTCCGTGAACGTCGACGACATGCTGTCGGGCACGCCGAGGATGTGGCCGATCACGCGAACCGGAATCTGCTGCGCATACTCCGCCGCTGCGTCGCCCTCGCCGCGATTCAGGATGTCGGCGGCCAGGCGGCGACACAGCTCGCGGGTGAACACCTCGTACTCCGCCACCCGGGCCGGACTCATGGTGGGAAGGATGAGCCGCCGGGTCCAGGTGTGCAGCGGCGGGTCGGCGCTGATCGGGGGAATCCCCTGCGGCAGTGCCGGACCACCAGGTCCTTGGGCTTCACCGTCGGCATTCACGATGAGGGGTACGACCGCTATGCCGTTGCCCGACGGGAAGGTCTCGATGTCGTGAGCAATGGCGTTGACATCCACGTAGCGAGTCGGTAGCCACGACCCACCCCATCGGTCGGTGTGGGCGATCGGGCACCGCTGGCGAAGGTCGTCCCAGATGGGGAAGGGGTCGGCCACGTACTGCGGATCGAAGATGTCGTAGTCGGTCGCCCAGTCGACAACCGGTGGCGTGTGGGGGCTCGAATCGCTCATGGAGTGACGAATTCCTAACACTCCGCGACGCTGGGAGCCGCATCGAACGCCGTCCGTGACCGAAAGATGAATCGAACGACCCAAGTTCGTCAAAGAAATGGAAGGTCCCTTGCCTTGTCACTGACAGTTCCTTACCGTCACCTCCACGGCCAGCCACTCAGGCCGCTCAACTCGAATCACTACGAACGGGGTCACCCAATGCTTCCCTCCACCGCACGCCGCATCGCCGGCCGCTCGCTCCGCCAGCGCCTCGCTGGTGCGGCCACGGTCACCCTGCTCGCCGCCACCCCTGCCGCCGTCATGCTGGCGAGTTCGGGTTCGGCCTCGGCGCTCACCAACTCGCAGCGGCTCGCCGCCGCGAACAAGGTCGACACCGACCACGACGGCAAGCCGAACAACTCGGCTCGCGAGCTCGACATCGACGGCGACGGCCTGGCCGACAACAGCGCCCTCGAGGACGACATCGACGGCGACGGCATCGCCGATGGCGACGACACCGACGTCGACGGCGACGGCATCGAGAACGGCGATCCGCTGGAGGCCGACATCGACGCCGATGGCCTCAAGGACGCCTCGAAGTTCGAGACCGACATCGACGGCGACGGCCTGGCCGACAACAGCGGCGCCGAGGACGATGGCGGCGTCTCCTCCTCCGACGCCGAGCCTGCTCGAAGGCGTGCGACAGCGGCCCCCGGGTCT
>CAZQPJ010000041.1:2720-12780 GCA_964595105.1 uncultured Bifidobacterium sp. | reverse complement strand
AGGTGGGCGAGGCGAAGTGGCGGGCGCGCACCAACCGAGCCACGCCCATCGCCGCCGGTGCTGCGCTGAAGGTGGTTGCCATCGACGGCGTGACGCTCGAGGTCGAGCCGGCAGAGGGCGGCGCGCGTGACTACCGCGAGCGTCGGCCCAAGGCGGCTGCCGATGACACGCGTCACGATGCCTGAATGCGCTAAGCCGTAGGGGTGATCGTCGTCGACCAGCGCACGTTCGTGCAGGGTCGCCCCGCGGGCTTCGGTACGGCCGGTGAGGGCATGCCGGTGGTGTTGCTGCATGGATGGGCCCTCGGCCAGCACACGTACCGCGAAGTGGTGTCGACGATCGCCGAGCAGGGCTGCCGGGTCATCGCCCCGGCGTTGCCCGGTTTCGGCGGCACGCCCGAGTTGCCGGAGACGTCGTTCTCGCTGAAGGGGTACGCCCAGTGGGTGGCCGACCTGCTCGAGGCGATCGACGTGCACGAGCCCGTCGTGATGGTGGGCCACTCGTTCGGTGGCGGCGTCGCCATCAGGTTCGCTCACGACCACCGGCAGCGGGTGCGCAGTCTGGTGCTGGTGAACTCGGTCGGTGGGTCCGCGTGGCGTCAGGGTCGCACGCTGAGGAGCATCACCGAGCGTCCGCTGTGGGACTGGGGGCTGCACTTCCCGGGCGACGTGTTCCCGCTGCGGCAGGCCACACGGGTGCTGCCGGTGGTGGCCGAAGACCTGCTGCCGAACCTCGTGCGCAACCCGCGGGCAATCGTTCGCGTGGCGAACCTCGCTCGCCGCGCCGACCTGCGCAGCGAGCTCGAGGCGTTGCGCGACAGCGGCATGCCCATCAGCATCCTGTGGGGTCGCCGTGATGGCATCATTCCGCGTGAGTCGTTCGAGGCGCTCTGCGTCGCGTCCGGTGTGGAGGGCACCGTCGTGGAAGGGTCGCACAGCTGGCTGCTGGCAGATCCGCGCCACTTCGGCGAGGTCATCACCAACGATGTCAACGTGGCGCGAGCCGCCCGCGAACTCGAGCTCCGTGCGCCGCCGCCGAAGCGCAAGGGCCTTCGCCGCGTGAAGAACCTCTGAGTCCAGTCCGGCGTGGTGACGGGGGTCAGAGTTCCGGGAGGCGGGGCCCGGCGATGCGCAGGTCGTCTCGCCGGCGAGTGATGCCGCGGGCATCGAGCTCGGCTGCGAGCGGCATGGCGTGCTTGCGAGTGATGCCGAGTGCCTCTCGGAACTGGCTCACGGTGAATCCGGCCGGTGAGGCTTGCAGCAGGCGGGCCGCGGCGAGCGCGGCATCGTGGATTGCTGTCGGATGGAAGCAGATGCCGTCGCGCTCCACCACCAGTTTGCGGCGAATGAGTTCACGCAGTTGCACCTTGTCGACGGCGGTCGGGTCGGGCGGGGCGAATCCGCCCTCGAGCAGCACGGAGAGGAATGAGTGGTTGGCGAACGGGTCGCGAACTTCGGCGTGGCGCGCCCGGCCGTCGGCGACCGCCACGTCGTCGATGCTGCCGAGCACCGTGCGTTCACGCTCGTCGAGGGCGGCGATGTCGAGGCCGAGTTCACCGGCCGCTTTGACGCGCTGGCGGACGCTCGCCCGGGTCTCCTCGAGTGCGGTGGGGTCGACCACCCATCGGCCGATGCCCGGCTCTCGCCGTTCGCCCGTGAGCGCGACCAACTCGTCGGCGTCGATCCACCCGTGTTCCCGCACGACGCGGTCGACCGACCTGTCGGGCCGAGCCCGTGATGCCGGAAGAATCGGCCGCACGTCGAGCACCTCCCCACCACCAACGGTCTCGTCGCGTCCGCTCTCGCGCAGCACGAATCGGTCGCCGCGCACGAGGGGCAGCGGTGTTGCGAGGTGCAGCCGCACGAGGCCCTCGCCGCCGGGTGCGATGCGTTCGGTGCCCAGTACGCGCAGGCGAACGGGGAACTCACCCGAGCCGATGTAGGCGAACCACGCGCCGCGTCGCGACACGTCGTGCCCCAGTGACGGCAGCACCTTCAGCGTCGCGTCGAATCGTTGGGTCGGCCGCCATTGCGAGGGCACCACCACTGCGTCGCCGCGCTGCAGGTCGGTGTGGTCGACACCGACCAGATTGAGGGCCACGCGGTTGCCGGGGCCGATGCGGTCGTGGCGCTCGCCGTGCGACTGGATGCCGCGGACGCGTACCGATCGACCCGCGACCGAGAGTTGGTCGTCGATGTGCACCTGTCCACCCGTGAGGGTGCCGGTCACCACTGTGCCGCTGCCCTTGGCCGCGAACACTCGGTCGACCCACAGACGGGGTCGAGCAGCGTCGGCGGCACCCGGTGTGGTGCGCACCAGGTCGGCCAGTGTGGAGCGGAGTTCCTCGATGCCACCACCGGTGGTGCTGCTGACACCCACCACCCGTGCACCCTCCAGAAACGTGCCGGCGAGGCGCTCCGAGATGTCCATCTCCTGCAGTTGCCGCCACTCGTCGTCGACGGCGTCGACCTTCGTCATCGCCACCACACCGTGTCGCAGCCCGACGAGTTCGAGGATGCGGAGGTGCTCCTCGCTCTGCGGCTTCCAACCCTCGGTGGCAGCCACCACGAACAGGCAGGCGTCGACGCCGCCGACTCCTGCGAGCATGTTGCGAAGGAACCGAACGTGTCCCGGCACGTCGATGAAGCTGATGCCCTCGCCGCCGGGCAGCGTGGTGTGAGCGAAGCCGAGATCGATGGTGAGGCCGCGGCGAAGCTCCTCGTCCCACCGGTCGGGGTTCGTGCCGGTGAGCGCCTGCACCAGCGACGACTTGCCGTGGTCGACGTGGCCCGCAGTGGCTACGACACGCATGCGCGGATGGCGGCAGCCAGATGGGCGTCGTCCGACGGGTGCACGCTGCGGAGGTCGAGCAGGGTGGCCCCGTCTCGTGTGCGAGCCACCACGGGGGGTTGCTGTGCACGCAGCGGGGCGAGCAGGTCGCCGGCCACCCGCACGGCCACCGAGGCGATGGTGGTGCCGGGCGCGCTGCCCGCACCGGGTACGGCCTCGCTGGCCACCACCTCACCCGCGCCGGCAGCGGCGACGATGGCGGTGGCGCGTTGCGCGAGATCGTCGTGGGTGGCCGCCACCATCTGCCAGAACGGGATGGTGGTGGCAGCGGTGCGGTCGAGATAGGCGAGGGCCACCTGTTGCAGGCCCAACAGCACGTGCGCACCCGGCCGGAGCGCCCGGGCGAGCGGGTGCCTTGCGCAGGCGGCCACGAGCGCCGTGTCGCCCGCGATGACGCCGCTCTGCGGACCGCCGAGCAGCTTGTCGCCGCTGAAGGTCACCAGGGAAGCACCGTCGGCGATGGATTGGCGCGCCGCCGGTTCACCCGCCAGCCACGCGGGCGGCGGGCCGCCCAGCCACGGCGTGTTCACGTCGATGAGACCGCTGCCGATGTCGGCCACCACGGGCACGCCGAGTGTGGCGAGTTGGGCGACCGGGGTGTCTTCCACGAATCCCTCGACGCGGTAGTTGCTGGGGTGCACCTTCAGCACCAGTGCGACATCGGCACCCTTGCGGGCGAGGGCTTTCGAGTAGTCGCCGAGCCGCGTGCGGTTCGTGGTGCCCACGTCGACCAGCACGGCGCCCGACTGCTCCATCACCTCGGGCACTCGGAAGCCGCCACCGATCTCGACGCTCTCGCCACGGCTCACCAGTACCTGCCGTCCCGAGGCGAGTGCGGCCAGCACCAGCAACACGGCGGCGGCGTTGTTGTTCACCACGATGGCGGCCTCGGCGCCGCACAGTCGGGCCAGCAACCCGCCGACGGCGGTCTGGCGCGACCCGCGTTCACCGGTGGTGAGGTCGAACTCGACGTTGATGGCCTGCGCCGGGTGGCGGATGGCGAACGGGGCGCGGCCGAGGTTGGTGTGCAGCAGCACGCCGGTGGCGTTCACCACCGGCGACAGCAGGAGTCGGGCGTAGCGGTGTGCGCGCTCGAGCGCAGCCTCGGGAGTCCAGTGCTCGGGGCCGGCTGCAATGGCCTCTCGGGCCAGGTCGACACACAGGGCGTGCGGCAATCCGCTGGGCGCGAGCGCTCGGGCGAGGCGATCGACGCTCGGCGGGCGTGCGGCAGCGGACATGCCCTCACCGTACCCAACTCTCCGCAGACCGAGGTTTCCGTGCAGGCGAGCGCCGCACGGAAACCTCGGTCCGGCCCAGATGGAGGTTTCCGTGCGCACCTGTGCCGCACGGAAACCTCGGTGTGAACCTCGGTGTCCGTAGAGTTCGGGGATGCTGCCGGTGCCGATCGTCCGCCTCGACCCCGACCTGCCCCTGCCTGCGTACGCGCATGCCGGTGATGCCGGGCTCGACCTTCGCGCCCGGGAGGATGGTGTGGTGGCCGCAGCGGGTGGTCGCCTGCTCATGCCCACCGGCATCAGCATCGCCATCCCGGTCGGACATGCCGGGTTCGTGCTGCCGCGCAGCGGCAATGCGCTCAACCATGGCCTCACGGTGGCGAACGCGCCCGGCCTCATCGATGCCGCCTACCGCGGTGAGATCAAGGTGATCCTGCTGAACACCGACCCGGTGCAGTCGTTCACCGTGCACCGCGGCGACCGCATCGCCCAATTGGTGCTGCAGCGCGTGGAGGAAGTGCAGTGGCAGGTGGTCGACTCGCTCGAGGGCGACGACCGGGGCGGCGGCTTCGGTCACTCCGGCCGTGCGTGACCCTCGCCCGGTGGTTGCAGCCGACCGGAGGCGGCGGCGCTATTTCCAGGCGAACACCGGCTGCTCAAGGTGATCGACCCGGGCGCCCGCCTGGCCGTCGAGCGCCACCAGACGGAACTGCAACAGCACGGCGCCCGTGGGCGCGTGGATGAGGTCACCGCCGATGGGTACCTGCACCACCGGACGTTCGCTCTCGGGGATGGTGACGAACCGGGGCGAGTCGGCGCGCAGCAACTCGTGCAGGCCGATGCGATACACGTGGGCCACCTCGCCGGGATCGGGCTGCAGCTCGGCGTCGCCCTCGGCCCACAGCACCACTGGCGTGATGACGTAGCCCGAACGGCTGACGTAGTCGTCGAGACGACCGATCACGGCATCGGTCGACAACCGCAACCCGAGTTCCTCGTCGAGTTCGCGCAGGGCGGTCTCCTCGGCGGTCTCACCCGGGTCGACGCGGCCGCCGGGCAGCGCCCACTGGCCACCGTGACGGTTCAACTTCGCGGCTCGTCGGCACAGCAGGAAAGCGGCTCCACCGGCCACACCGGTGACTGCGCCGTCGAAGCCGGTCAGATCGCCCGGCACGGTCTTCATCTCCTCGGCCGTGAAGGCGCAGGGGTCGTGGGTGTCGGTACCGGGCTCCGACCCGGTGATCACCACGGCCACTGCCGCACGCCGCAGGTCGCCCACTTCGGCGGTCTGCACCGGGTGCGCGGTGAGGTGACGCTGCAGTCGATCGCGCAGGTGCAGGTCGTGGCCGATCACGGCCTCACCCTACGCGCCGACCTGTCGTGCCGCCTTGCCCGGACGCGGTTCGGCTGCGGCAGACTGGCGCCGTGGACCTGTCGGTGGCGGTGACCCCTCTCTACTTCGCCTCGATGGCTGCCGAGCGGACCGCGCTCCAACGCCGCGCCGAGGTGCAGGGCCCGACTGCGGCCGACTACGAACGCCCCGACACCGTGACGAGCCTGGCCATGGGCGCACTGAGCCTCACCACACCCTTGACGGCCTATGCCGTGTCGCGCGTCGCGTTGCGTCGCGGTGCGAGCGGGCGGCTGGGCAAGGTGGTGCTCGGCGTGGCGGTCACCGCCGCTGCGGTCACCACAGCCGCCGATGCCATTGCAGCGGGTGCCAACCGGGCCACCGAGGCCGGACGTCGCGCGCACCGACGTGCCCGCCGCGTCGCGGAGGTCGGTGGGGTGGCTGCGGTGGTGACCGGTGGTGTGGTGCTGGCAGGCACGTCGGCAGCACTGGGTAGTACCCAGCGGGCCTGGAAGCGCGGCAGCACGCGCGACCTCGGCAGCGGCGTAGTGCCGTGGACGGCAGCGATGCTGTGGTGGGACTTCGCCTACTACTGGAACCACCGTGCGCAGCACGAGGTGCGAGGCATGTGGGCCATTCACGTGCCGCACCACTCGAGCGAGCGGTACAACCTGTCCACTGCGCTGCGCCAGCCCGTGGCGGGTGCCTTCGGTGTGTGGGTGCCGTACGGTCTGGTGTGCCGTCTCGGGGTACGTCCCGCACTGGTGGAGACGTCACGTGCGCTGAATCTCATCTACCAGTACTGGATCCACACCGACACGATCCGCACGCTCGGCCCGGCCGAGGAGGTGCTGAACACGCCGTCGCACCATCGCGTGCACCATGGCAGCAACAAGCGCTACCTCGACCGCAACCACGCGGGCATCCTCATCCTGTGGGACCGGCTCTTCGGCACGTTCCAGCGGGAGGAGCCCGCCGACGACCCGGTGGTGTACGGCCTGACGCGCAACATCAACACGCACAACCTGTGGCGGGTGAGCACTCACGAGTACCGCGACATGTTCCGTGACGTGGCGCGCAGCACCAACTGGCGTGACCGGTTGGGGTTCGTGCTGCGTGGACCGGGCTGGGCGTACCGTCGCCGGGCTGAACTCGACGCCGACGCGAACTGATCAGACCGCTGCAGCCGTGCCGCCCGCGGTTGCCGTCGTGGCGGCGCGGTGGGCGTTCTGGATGCGTCCGAGGAACTCGAACAGCACACGGTTGAAGGTGGTGGCGTGCTCGACCATGAACCCATGTGCGGCACCCGAGATGACCACCAGTTCGGCGTTGGGCATGCGTGCAGCGATCTCCTCGCTGTCGCCGCGTGGCGTGAGGATGTCTTGGTTGCCGACCAGTACCAGCGTGGGGATGGTGACCTGCTCGAGTTGGTCGGCCACCGACTCGTCGACTTCCAGGATCGCCTTCACCTGCGACACGAACGCATGCGATGTGCGGCCCATGGCGAGCGGCCCGAGCCAACCGAACGCCGGAAGGAGCCGACGGAACGAGCGTGGCCCGATGACCCACCGTGCGGCCTCGGCGGCCATGGCACCCATGCCGCGTTCGTTGGCCGCCGCCGCCCAGCCCTGCAGCAGTTCGCGCCGCCACGGGTGGTTGCGGCACGCCGTGCAGGCCAGCGTGAGCGAGAGCACGCGGTGAGGGTGGCGAACGCCGATGATCTGCGAGATGGCGCCGCCCATCGATGCGCCGACCACGTGTGCGCGCTCCACGCCGACGGCATCGAGCACCGCGATGGCATCGTCGGCCATCTGGTCGAGCGTGTAATGGCCGAAGGGCTTGTCGCTGCGCCCAGCGCCGCGGTTGTCGAGCGCGATGACGCGGTAGTTGAGCGCCAACGCGAAGCGCTGCATGTCCCAGCCGTGCTTGTCGGCGCCGAGGCCTTGGATCATCAGCACGGCGGGCGCTGCAGAGCGACCGAGCACGTCGTAGTGAAGACGGATGCCGTCGGAGGCGCGTGCGTACGGCATGTCAGCCTTCTGCCAGCCAGTCGAGCGGGGCGAGCCCGGTCTGCAGCCCGCCGAGTGCGTCGAGCATTCGTTGCAGGTGGTGCTGCACCTGTTCGGCGAGTTCGATCTCGGCAAGCGGGCCGCGTCGACCACGGCGGGGCCGCACTTGGGCGCCCACCTCGGCGCGCGCGGTACGGCCCACGGTGCTGGTGAGTGTCGCCACTGGGAACACCGGAGCCTTGGCCACCACGGCGGCGCCGATGAGGTGATGGTTCACCTCGCCGGCGTGGCGCGGGTCGGTGGTGGGCGCGCAGGACATCAGGACGAGTTGGTGGTTGCGCAGCGCGCCCTGCACTTCGTCGGGTCGGTCGAGGATGCCGCCGATTCGTGACATCAACGATCCGAAGGGCGCCACATCAGGCCGACCGACGAATCGAACGGGCCGGCCGGTCGCTTCGCTCAGCGCGAACGCTGCGGCCACGGCGTGCAGTGCGAAGCGGCGACTGTTGCACACCAGCAGTGCCCCACCCTTGGTGGGGACGTGGTCGAGTCCGCCGATGGTGGTGTTCCACCGAAGCCGCACGAGCGGGTTCAGCGCTTCGATGAGGTGCGGGTCGCGGCCGTAGTCGTCGACGGAGTGCACGGGCCAGTGCCGCAGTGGCTCTCCCAGCAGCCGTCCGGTGGCCCCCACCATCTTCTTCGGGAACTCGAGCACCTGGCCCATTACGCCACCTCTCGCACTCGGCCGACGCGCACGACGCTCTCCCATGCGTAGAGGTGATCGATCACCTCGGGGGTGGTGAGGCGTGGCGACAGGCCCAGCAGTTCCTCGGCCCGGCCCCCATCGGCCAGTCGCCCGCGGTGCATGAGCTCGACCACGTGTTCGGGAATGGGTGCACCCATGGCGTGGCTGACGCGCCGCGCAACGGCCCACTGCGGCCCCATGAGGGGCATGGGAACGCGCTTGCCGCGCACGGCCGCCTGCACGGTGGTGATGGCCCCCTGTGCCACCACGTTCACCGGTTCGTCGAGCCTGCGCTGCGCGGCGGCCACGATGGCGCGGGCTGCGTCGCCGTCTTCCACCACGGCGAATGGCGCGTCGGCGAGCATGCTGAACGGCACCACCGGCTGGCGCAGCACTCGCCCGAGCGGGCTGGGCACGTGCTTGCCGAGCACGGGGGCGAGGCGCACCTTGCCCACGGCGATACCGACCCGCGTGCCCACTTCGCGAGCCGACCGTTCCACATGAGCGAGCAGCCGACCGAACTCGCTCGTGGGCTGCAGCGGAGCGAGCTCAGTGGGTCGTGTGGGGGCGTTGCGGCCGCGGCCGTACACCTCGATGCCACTGCGCACCACCATCGACTCGAGGGCGGGGCATTCGGCCGCAGCACCCACCACGGCGGTGGTGGCGTCGAAGGTGAACTGGCGGGCGTGCTGGAGGCTGGCCCTGGCGTCGGGTTCCCACACGCTGAGGTTGATGAGCACGTGAGGGTTGAAGTCGGTGACCACCTCGACGATGCGGTCGCGCTGCGATGGTTGCAGCAGGTGGAACTCCGCCCTGTTGAGGCGACGGCGTGGCGGGTCGACGTCGATGCCGACAAGCGACCCCACCCATGGCTCCGCCTCCAGCTTGGTGGCGACGAGCGAACCGAGTTCGCTGCCCATGCCACTCACGAGAACGCGTTGGCCACGCACGAGGTGAGGCTACCCGTGCCGAGTGCGACTGGGTGGTGTTGTCAGTTCAGCACCGCGAAGCGGATGTGGACGCTTGCGGTGAGCTCAATGAGGCCTGCGCTGACCTCAATCGGGGGAGCGGCTGACATCTCCATGCCGTCGGCCATTGCCATTGCGAATCGTGGCCCCGGCTCGGGACCGGCGCTGATGGGTGTCTCGCTGATGAGTTCGACCTCTCCGAGGCGGAGGCCGAGTGCCTCCGTGTACGCGAACGCCCGGGCCTTCGCATCGCGAGCCGCTGCGGCCATCAGGCGAGTGTGGGCGGGGTTCTCACGGTCGACGTGGAACGTGAGGTGCCGCACTGATGCCTTCGCCAGGGTGACGCTCTCGTTGATGAGTTCGCCGACCTTGTCGAGGTTGCGGATGGTGACTGCCACCGCCGTGGATGCCCGGTAGCCCACCAGCACGTGCCGGTTGTTCTTCCACTCGTGCTCCTCGCCCACGTGCACGCCCTCGGTGGCCCAATCGGATCGGGTGATGTCGTGGGAGGTGAGCATCGCCACGAGCTTCTGCGATCGTTCGGCCACGTTGGCGAGGGCGGCAGCGGCGTCGGATGCGACGTGCGCGAGCTCGAGCGTCAGTTCGGCGCGATCGGGTGACACGGTGGCGGCGGCGGTGCCGCGAACAATGACGGAAGGCATACGGGTAGTCTCTCACGGCTCAAGACCCCCCGGTTTTCGGCCGATGAAACCTCTGTCCCCCGCCCGAGGTGCCCATGTCGAGTACCCCCAACGAGACGGTTGTCGCCGCGGCGTTCCCCACCACACGGTGGCGGCGCTCGCGGGTCGCGCTCGGGTTGGTGGTGGCGCTGTCCGGGCTCACCTCGATGGCCCCGTTCGATCGTGCCGAGGCAGCCAAGCCGCCGGTCACCACGCCGCCGG
>CAZQPJ010000041.1:0-2620 GCA_964595105.1 uncultured Bifidobacterium sp. | reverse complement strand
GCCACCACCACGACGACGGTCCCGGTGAAGATCTCGATCGCTCAGTTTCCGGTGCAGGGGCCGTGCTGGTTCACCAACACGTGGGGTGCGCCGCGTTCGGGTGGCCGCTCGCACGAGGGTGTCGACATCATCGCGAGATCGGGGCTCAACGTGTACGCCGTCGACGACGGCATGCTCACCAAGCAGTACGTCGATACACCCGGTGCCCTTGCTGGCAACGGCTGGCGACTGCAGCGCGCGGACGGCACCTACTTCTTCTACGGTCACTTCAGCGCCTTCGCCGATGGGCTCGCAGTTGGTTCGAAGGTGAAGGCCGGGCAGATCATCGGCTACGTCGGCATGACCGGTAACGCTGGTTCGCCGCACCTTCATTTCGAGGTGCATCCACTGGGCGGCGGCGCCGTCGACCCGACCGCCGTCGTGCGTGCCGTCGACGGGTGCGGCACCAGCACCGTGCCTGCCCAACCCGGCGGCACCACTCCCACCGTGCCGAGCACGACCGCTCCCACCACCACGGTGCCGAAGCCCGGTCCGACGACCACGGTGAAGCCCACGGTGCCGCCCACCACGACGAAGCCGCCCACCTCGACGCCCACCACGACGCCGGTCACGACGCCGGTCACGACGGTGCCGGCGCCGGTGTTCCCACCGTCACCATCACCGCAGGGCACCACCTGGCGTTTCACTGCGCCCGTGTCGGCGCTCGACACACGCGGTCGGAGGCTCGTTGCCGGCACTCCTTCGTCGGTGAAAGTGGCCGGCCTCAGCGGTGTGCCCGACGGAACGGCCGGCGTGATGGTGCGCCTCAACGTGCGCAACGCTGCCGCCCGCGGCAGCATCAGCGTGCACCCGTGCGGAACCCCACCGCCCACCGCCGCCACCCTTGCGTTCATGCCAGGGAAACTCAACGCCACCACCACCGCCGTGAAGGTGGTGAACGGTTCCATCTGCCTCACCCCCAGCGCGGCGGTCGACGTCAGGCTCGACGTGGTGGGGGTGCAGGCCACTGACGGTGTTGGCATGCAGCCCATCACGGCGACACGAGCGCTCGACACCCGTACCTCGAGCCCGCTGGCCGCCGGTGGCACGAAGGTGGCGCTGCCGAAGGCGCTCGGGGCTCCCCGCGGTTCGAAGGCCGTCACCGCCACCCTCACGCTCATCGACCCGGCCCAAGCCGGCAGCATCGGCATCGGCCCGTGCGGCGGCACACCCTGGATCCTCAGCTTCGCGGCAGTGCCCTCGCAGGTGTTCTCGGCGGTGGTGCGCACCAACGACGCCGGCGTGTGTGTCAGCTCGAGCGTCGACGTGCAGGTGGTGCTCGATGTGACCGGTGTGTGGTCGGGTACGGCAGCGCTCGTGCCGGTGGCACCCACTCGCGTCTACGACTCGCGCAGGTCGGCGCCCATCACCACCAAGGGCGTGATGACCCACATCACGGTGCCGAAGGGTGCCACCCGCGGCCAGTTCCACGTGTCGGCCATCGCCGGAGGTCAGGGCGGCGCGCTGTTCATGTGGGACTGCCTGCAGCCGCGTCCCACTGCCGCCGCAGTGTCGGTGGGCACCGACTCCATCAGCACGGCGGCAGTCAGCATGAGCCTCGCCAGCAGCACCCTGTGCCTCGCGTCCACCGGTTCGGTGCACGCCGTGGTCGACCTCGTCGCCGCGGGCTGACGCGCCCGCCTTGGGGTCGTTCGTTCAGCGGATCTCGTGCGCCATCAGGATGACCTCGCGTGCGAACGGATCGAGTTGCCGCTTCGCGATGCGCTCGGTGAGGTTGATGGCCATCGACGGGTCGTCGACCATTCGGCTCCAGCGGATGTAGCCGCCCAGGATGCCGATGAGTCGATCGTCGACCGTCTCGTTGTGCACGATCACCTTCGTGCTGCCTTCGAGCAGGTGCTGCAGCTCGACGTAGAAACCGCGCAGCCATTCACCGAGGTCGTCGACACCGGTGAACGGTCGGTGCAGATAGGGCATGCCCAGTTCCTCGTAGTTGTGGAGGTTGTGGGGCGCCGGGATGATGCTCACCACGCAGCCGAAGCCGTTCTCGCGCAACCAGATGATCTCTTCCTGACGACGCACCCGCCGGTGGTTGTCGCCGTACCCGCCGGGTCGTTCGCAGACCGCCAGCTTGTCCTTCATGAACCAGGTGAAGTTGCGAGGGGTGATGCCCAACGCCCACTTCCCGCGCAGTTTGGGGGGCATGCCGCCCACCTCCGACTTCGTGCAGTGAAACGCTGTCAGATTAGTCGCTCTTCGACGTGTGCGTTGAAGGGTCGAGGCGCAATCGTTGTTGATGCCGGGTGACCCGCCGTCCGTCGCCGACGTCGGTGCCGAGTGCCTCGCCGCGTGCCACCTGCAGCACGCGCTCCACGGTTGCGAGGTCGGGTGGGTGCTCCTCGGTGAGCCATGCGCGCACGGCGCGACGCGCCAGCGGCACCGGTGCTGCTGCGAGCGCGCGAGCGTCGGTGGGGTCGAGCGTGGACGCGAGTTCGTCGAGCAGGTCGGCGTCGGCTCGCACCACCTGTGCCTGCCGCGCCAACACGGGTGCCGGGTCGCGCTGCGCGAGGTCGGCCATCAGCGGCAGCAGCTCGTGGCGCACGCGGTTGCGCAGATGGCG
>CAZQPJ010000040.1:0-12812 GCA_964595105.1 uncultured Bifidobacterium sp. | reverse complement strand
ACGGGTCGGCGTAGGGGAAGAACCGCTCCTCGCCGAGGGCTTCCTGGATGAACGGCCCGAACGCCGGCCACTCGTAGATGGCCCGCAGGATGCTGTCGGTGCCGAAGTGGTCGGCGGGCACGAACGCGTTCGAGCGGTCGTAGAAGCGGCGCAGCGGGTGCGAGGTGGGCAGGTCGTCACGGTCGACCGTGAAGTACGGATTGGTGCGGTTGAAGTTGCGATGCCCGTACTGTGCGGTGCGGTCGCACTCGGCGACGATGGCGGGCAGGTGTTCGGCGCGCACGAAACCCTTCAGCACTGCGCAGCCGACGCTGTCGATGGCCTGACGGGCCGTGGCGATGACGGCCTCGCGGGCCGGGCCCGGCTCGTGGATGGGATAGCGGTCGAGGTCGACGTAGTCGCTGGCGATCGGTTGCACGGTGCTCCTCCCGGGGCTCACCGAAGCGTACGCCGATCGGCTCGGCCGAGGCGCGGCAGCAGTTTCGGTGTGCGCGATGCGTAGTCGACCCAACCCGGCCGACGTTCGGCGCTGCGGGCCTCGGCCAATGGAATGCTGGCTGCCATGAACATCACGATCATCGTGAGCGGGCCCACGAAGGTCCACCAGGCGCCGAGGTCGGCGGCGATGCCGAACAACCAGAGACCGATCCACCACATCATCTCGCCGAGATAGTTGGGGTGCCGCGAACGCGACCAGAGGCCCTGGTCGAGCACGTCACCCGGCTGCTTGGTGCGGTTGAAACGGCGGAGGTCGAGGTCCGCGAACTGCTCAAGACCCACGCCGGTGAGTGCCACCACCGTTGCCAGTGCGTCGAGCACCCACGTACGGTGGGTGCCGGTGACGAGCGCCGGCACCATCGGCAACGACCCGAGGGTCACGAACACGGCGGGCGCCACGTGAACGGTGAGCAGGCTGGTGGCCCAGCGAGGCAGCGGCGTGTCGGCATAGAGCTTGCGGTATCGCCAGTCCTCGTGAGCGAGCCCGGTCCAGCCGATCGCCCAGTTGGAGGTGAGCCGCACGCCCCACAGCACGGCACACGTCACCAGCAGCACCGCACGCGTGCCGTTGCCGCTCGGCGCTGCGAACGCGAACCACACGGCCACGCTCGGAGGAACGACGCTCCACCACGCATCGAACGTGGAGCCGTTGCCCACGACCTGACTCGGCACGTAGAGCACCGCGACCGACGTGGCGTAGGCGACGACGAGGGCGAGGAACGGTCGGTGGATGCCGATGGCCGACGCGGCGACAAGTGCCGCCGTGACGGCGACCGCGTAGATGGCAGCGATGAAGGCGAACGAACCGGTACGTGTCCAGCGACTGCTGTGCTCGGTCATAGATCCACGAGCCTAGGTTCACTCGCGGGGTGGCTCAGCCCAATCCCTCGGCGTCGGCGTCGGCGGCGAGTTCGGTGAACGCTCCCGGCAGGGCGTCGAGGGCGGCGCGCTCGAGCGTGCGACGAAGGTCGCGGACCACGGGCACCATGTCGGGCCGCATGATCGGTTCGAGGAGGTCGAACGCCGAACGCAGGCGCCGAATCACCTGCGGTGCGTCGGCGCCGTAGCGGATGACTTCGCTGTACGACAGCGTGAGGAGTCGCTCGAGTTCGGACCGTCCGCATTTCAGGCGTGCGGTTCCGGCGCCGTCGACATACCACGTCAACGGGTCGGGCAGGTGTGCGACTCCGGCGATGAGGTCGGTGATGCGATCGACGGCCTGTGCTGCGGTGGTGGGGTCGTTCACGGCGGGCGAGAGGGCGCGGATGGCGATGTCGGCGAGTTGGCGCAGCGCGAAGCCGGGGTCCTGGTACATGGTCCGCTCGTGCCCGAGGACGAAGTGGGCCACGATGTCGGCTGCCGACGGGGCCGACCCCGACGTGTGCACCACCGCGAGGGGTGTGCCGGTGCCGACGTAGATGCCGGTGTCGACGAGCAGTTCGACAACAGCGTCGTGGCGCGCGGCGAGTTCCACGAGGCCGGCACGGCTGTACGCCTGCACCACACCGGAGGGTGCGGTGTGTCGCACGACGATGCGCTGGGCGTGCGGGGGGATATCGACCTCCACCTGTTGGTGGCATGGTTCGAACACCTCACAGAGGGTGGCGCGGCCATCGCGTGTGATGCGTGCCGAGAGGTACTGGATGCGCAGCACCATCGACATGCCGTGCACGAAACCGACGAACACGCACAGGGTGGCGAGGAGCAACACCACCACGATGCCGACCGTCAGCATCGGCACGCGTTCCGGAGTGCGACCCCGGGTGTCGATGAGTGCCGACATCGAGACGACGAACGTGGCGAGGAACAGCCCGAGCGTGACGTGGGTGAGTCGGGAGCGGACGAAGACGCGCACGACGCGCGGCGAGTACTGGGCGCCCGCGAGTTGGATGGCGATGAACGTGGTGGAGAACACCATCGCCACGAACGACAGCATGGCCGCCGCCACCGTGCCGGTGAAGAGGCTCGCGGCATCGGGGTCGCTGATGATGATCCAGCTGGGCGAGCTGAACGGACCGTGACGATGGTCGATGAACAGCGTCAGCCTCGACGCAGCGATGGCGCCCATCACGAACAGGCCGGGAACGAACCACAGCGACGGTGAGACCTTCTCGCGGAAGCGGAGTCGACGCATGGAGGCGTCGGGGGCGCGCCGGGCATGCACGGTGTTCATCGTCGCTATTCCACCACGGGTTCAGACGGGTTCGTGCCATGCCACCGAGGGTGGCTGGCACAACCGACGCTGACGCTCCGTGAGTGAGCCCATCGCGTTCGGCGCACATGCGGGCCGCCGGTCCCACGAGCTGGAGCCGGGGGAGTACTTGTAGAGCACACTCCGGCGCTCGTGCCCGGCGGTCCAGGGCAGGGTGCCGTGCGTGAGTGCCTCGGTGAACATCACCACATCGCCGGGCTGCAGCGGCACCTCGCGCACGAGCGGGTGCGTCGACCCGACCGTCGGCGGCGTCGGGTAGTGGGCCCGGTGGGAGCCTGGGATGCAACAGAAGCCGCCCTCGCCGGGCGCATGGTCGCTGACCGCCCACTGCACGGCGACGAGCCCGGTGTGGATGCCGGTGGCGTCGGCCACGTAGTACTGGGCGGGGTCGAACGGCACGCCGCCTCCGTGCAAGCCGAGGCCGGCGGTGCCCGGTGCCATCACGATGCCGTACGCATGGTCGAGCCGCACCTGGGGGCCGCACAGTTCGCGCACCACGTCGATGACGGCATCGTGGTCCATGAGGTCACGCAGCAATCCGCCGGCCTCCAGCAGGCCGGTGAATCGCTGCGACTGGATGGACTCACCGGGTGGGGGAAGTGACAGGGCGTCGATTTCGTCGTGAAGTGACCGGACCTCGTCGGCCGACAGCACGCCGCGCCGAACGAGGAAGCCCTGCAGGTCGAAGCGATAGCGCTCCTCGTCGGTGAGCGGCCCCGATGTCATCGGCACAGTTGACCACACCGGTGGGTGTGGAGCTGGTCAGTCGATGGGAGGCAGCTCGGGAAGGACGGCCAGCACGTCGTCGACGTTCTGGTGTGCCTCCAGCGCAGCCGTGTGGTACTCCTCGGCCACGGCGGCGAAGCCCGGCTGGTGGTACACACGGCCGTCGACCTTCGGGCCGACCTCGCCGTTCATGATGGCGGCGACGTCATCGCCACTGATGGTCTTGTGCGTCTCGAGGGCGTGCGCCACGGCGAGCACCATGGTGCGGTGCTCCGACAGCAGTGCGCTGGCGGCGTTGTAGACGTCGGTGAGGCGACCTTCGATGCGGTCGGGCAATCCACTCGGACGTGACGATCGTTCCTCGTCGTCGCCGCCGACGCTGGGCACTCCCGGGAACCCGCCGCCGACGCCGTCCTTCAACGCCGGTGCCGACGACAGCGTGGCACCCATGCCCCACATCGCTTCCATCCACATCGAGATGGTGGTGGCATTGCGGAGATCGCCGCTGACGCCTGCCGACGAATCGCCGGCGAAGAACAACCGCTCGCCGGCGAGCGAGGCCAGCGACACCATGATGTCGATCTCGAAGGTGCTCTTCCAGCGCAGGAAGGTCTCGTCGTCGTAGGTGCTCGACACCACGCCGAGGTACGAGCCGCCCGGCTCGATGCTGACGAAGTCGATGACGAGGTCCTTGCGGCGCAGGTGCGCGGCCACGGCGTGGCAGGCCTCGTGGATGGCGATGGCGTGGCGCTCTCGCTCGATGAAGTCGACGTGCTCGTGCTCGCCAACCTTGCGCAGGTAACGAGCGCGCACCACGTCGTTCCACGTCACGATCTCGCGACCGTCGCGCAATGCCACCAGCAGGGCCTCGTTGACGAGGTCCTTGATGCTTGCGCCCGTGCTGTAGGGCGTCATCACGGCGAGCCGCTGGATGTCGTCGTCGGTGAGCGTGTGCTTCACCTTCGCGAAGTAGCCGTCGTAGGTGCGCTTGCGGCCTTCCTTCATCGGGTAGCCGACCTTGTAGATGCGGTCGATACGGCCGGGACGCAGCAGGGCGGCATCGAGAGCGCTCGGCAGGTTGGTGGCGAAGATGTGGAGGATGCGGTACTTCGGCGGCTTCTTCGCGGGAATGTTGAGGAACTGCCGAATGCGACGCGACCAGAAACCGCGCGGCTTGTTGAGGCCGTTCATTTCGGTGAGCAACGCCTGCAGCGTGCCCATACCGCCACCACCCATGCCCGCCATGATGATGCGCTCGCGCAGCCTGCGACGCGGAGCGGGCTCCGACAGTTCGTGTGGCCGCATGCCGTCGAGGATGAGATGCTGGCTGGCGGGCGACAGCCAGTGCAGCGACTCGATCTGCTCCTTCTGCGCCTGGTCGAACTGGCCGGGGCTGGTGATGCCGCGGCTGCCGAGCACGTCGGCCTCGTCGAAGAACACGACCACGCCGCCGTAGCGCAGGGCGAGTTTGCGCAACTTGCGGTACAGCCACTTCATCTTCATCGGGGCCACACCCATGAAGGTCTGGACGAATGCCTGTGGGTCGACGAACACGTACGGCCGTTGAGTCTGCCCGGCGGTGGCCTCGGCCATCAGCGTCTTGCCGGTGCCGGGCGGCCCCCACAGCAGGATGCCGCTCGGGACGTAGCCACCCTTGCTCTCGATCTCCTGCGGTGCCTCGAGGAAGTCGAGGTTCTCCTGCACACGGGCGACCACGTGGTCTTGGCCCCAGATGTCGGTGAAGCGGGTCTTGATCTCGCCCGGCTTGAAGGTCTCGACACCGCCGAGGAAGAAGATCCCGTAGAAGAAGATGAGGTAGAACGCGCTGAACGTGACCGACAGCAGAATGCTGATGGCCAGGGGGGTTCCCTGCTGGCGCTCGACGAAGAGGATGTTGAACCAGCGACTCGGTGCCTCCGCGAGTGCCTGGATGAACGGGATGCCCCACTTCCACGAGAGCACGAGTCCGAGCAGCAGGATCACGATGATCCGCTTCACGAGGCGGGCGAGACGGAACCTGGTGTACGGCTTGAGGCGCGACATGAGTCGTTCCCAGCCCTCCCAGATACGGGTGCGCCAGAACGTGTGGTAGGAGCCCCAGTGCTCCGACACGAAATAGTGGACCTGACGCAGCACTTCGAGGCCGGCGACGATCCAGAGCCACCACTTGGCGCGGGCTTGGTCGCGGAAGGCGTCGCCCCACGACATCACCGGCACCTGGCTCTGCTCGTAGCTGACGATGATGAGGAAGTAGACCGCCAGCAGCAGCAACAACTTCACCCGGTCGAAGAAGAAACCCCTCCGGCGCGTGCGAGGCTCGCGATCGTCGGGCGGAGGCGTGCGCACGACACCGTCGGAGAGTTCGGGGACGATGTCGGTCATGGTTTCACCAGCCAGGAGGAAGCGACGGAGGAGATGGTGTCCTTGTTCGCCTCGTAGCAGGCGGCGCTGCACGAGACGCGAAGGAGATAGAGGCGGAAGGTCGAGAGGTTGAACGCCGTGCTGACGCTGTAGACGGCCTTCCAGTCGGAGTTGGCGTCGTCGCGCACCCGGAAGACGGCACGGGTGCCATTCAGGCCCTTGAACCCGAGCGGTGCGTAGTCGAGGACCTCCACCTGGGCCTTCTGGGTGTCGTCGGACGGGAGGACCGGGTCGAACGGCACCGGCGAACCAGCGATGCGAGCCAATGACGCCGACATCTTCTGGTTCAACTGTCCGGAGACTTCGTACACGGCCGTGGTCATCAGCGGCACGTCGACGCCGGCATCACCATCAGGGGCGGCCGACGAGCGCCACAACATCGTAACTTCACTGGTGATCTGCTCGAGCGGATCGGCCTCGGCATCCGCATACGGCCGATCGGTCCAGTCGCGTGGGACCTTGAGATAGGTGCGGTCGGCCTTGCTGACGACGAAGCGACTGCTGCTGTCGCCGCAGGCGCCGAGCAGAGCGGCGCATGCGACGACGATGCAGGTGAGTCGTCGTCCACGGAGTGGGGAGTGTGCTGCGGACAAGGCCCGCATTATCGCACCACCTGATCGAACGTGCCCAAGAGTGCCGGCAATTGCGTGGGTGAGAGAGGCGTTGGTGGCGATGTTTCCCTCCCGAACGGGAACATCGCCACCAACGCCGGTGTCACAGCGCCTGGAAGGCAGTGACACTGCTCCGCGTGCCGCCCGGACTGGTCACTGAGATGGGTGCCAGGCCCGGCGTCATGCCAGCGGGAGTCACGAAGACGAGCCGTGTGGCCGTCCTCGTGGAGAAGGTGGTCACCTGTCGGCCACCGATGGTCACCGAGGTCACGGTGGCCAGGTTGGTGCCAGTGATCGTGACCGTCACACCGGCGCCGCCGCGGGCGGGCGTGAAGGTGGTGATGGTCGGTGGCGGCAGGATGGTGAGGTTGGTGGCCGAGCGGACGCTGCCGAAGGCCGCGTTGATGGTGAAGGCACCTGTGGCTGCACCTGCGGGCACGGTGAACGTGAGCTGGTTCGTGTTGACGACCGTGAAGGGCGCCGACAGCGTGCCGATGGTGACGGAGGTGACACCCACGTAGTTGCGGCCGTTCACGGTCACCACTGCACCGACACCCGCGCCTGCCGACGTGGGGGTGAAGTTGGTGATGGTGGGTGCTGCGTTCACCAGCAGGATGTTCGACGTCCCGACTCCACCCCTGGCGGTGATCACCAACGGGCCGTTGGTGGCTGCCGCCGGCAGTGTGAAGGTGAGGGTGGTGCCTGCAGCATTCGCCGTGCGCGTGGCGATGGCGGTGCCGTTCAGGGTGAGGGCGGTGATGCCGAGGAATTCCGAGCCCGTCAACGTGACCGCGAGGCCGGGTCGCTGCGGGTTGACGTTCACCGAGGTGACCGCGGGTGGCAGCCAGACGTCGAAGATGGCGGTCGAGGTTGCAACACCGGAGGGCGTGGTGACCGAGATGCGACCGTCGAGCCCGCCAGCCGGCACTGCCACGGTGATGGTGGTGTCATTCACGATGGTGAAGCCGGGAGCATTGATGCCTCCGAACGACACCGCCGTGGCGTACGGAGCCCCGAGCCGGGTGAAGTTCTTGCCCGTGATGGTGACCAGCGTGCCCGGAGTGCCGCCCGCTGCAGGCGTGAAGGCCGTCAGTTGGGGTGAGTCGTTCAGGACGGTGAAGCTGGCCGACGAGGTGACCGTGCCGCCCAGGGCCGTGATGCGCACCTGGTAACTCCCGTCGAGCACCGCCGAGGTGGGGACTGCGAAGCTGACGGTGGTGTTGCTGGCGTTGGTGAAGGTGGGAATGGCGATGGTGGTGCCGATGCCGGCGATGGCGTTGGAGCCCACGAGCGACACACTGGTGACACGGTCGAGGCCGGTGCCGGTGACAGTGGCAAGGCTGGTGCGAGCCACGAGCGCCGGAGTGACGGTGGCGATGGTGGGTGCTGCCGCCACGGTGGCACGCAGGATCGCCTGATGCGGACTGTGCGCGCCGTTCGAGTAGAACTGCACCGAGCCGGCGTGGAGGCCAGCGGTGGCGGTTCCCACCGGGAGGAATTGCACGCCGACGGTGCACGACCGTCCCACGGCCAGGGCCACTCCGGTGCATCGGTCGGTTCCCGGCACGATCTTGAAGCTCGTGGTGTCGAGACCCTGATCGGTGCGGATACCGGACACGGTCATTGCCGCCGCCCCGGTGTTGGTGAGCGTGATCGTGGACGTGCTCGAGGCAACGGTGTTGCTGATGAGGCCGAAGTCGATGAGACCTGCCTCGCCGTTCACTCCCGGGTACACCGGGGTGACCCCGCCGATTCCGTAGTTGGGGACGCTCACGCCGCCGTTGCAGGGAGGCTGCGGGCCGGCGGCCTCGCTCCACTCGTACAGCGTGCTCTCGAGGGCGGTCACGGGCGACCGACCGAGCCACAGCGCCACGTTGAGACTCGTGGGGTCGGTGGCCAGGGCCACGTCGGCCGGAGTGAGGCCGGTGAACGTGGCCGTCCACATGTCGGTGAGGCCGTCGTAGGCGACTGTGCCCTGGAGCACGCCGTTGGCGTCGGCGCGGAGATCTCGGTTGCCGCCCTTGTTGAAGAACTGCTTGCCGATCGAGACGATGCGAACCTCGATCGAACCGATGTCGAGGCGCTGACCCGGGAAGCGGACGTCGCGGCCGTAACCCTTCACCACGACGGTGCCGGGCGCCGTCTGGGTTGCGTTCTGCGTCACCACCACGTCCTGGACCGGGGTCTGGTCGGCGACACGGAAGCCGTTCCGGGCGGGGACCGGCGTCAGCGTGCCGTTCGGCAGCGTCGTGACCGAATAGGCACGCACGACGTCGCCGGGACGGATGTCGGGAGTGACCACGTCCCAGCAGGCGCCGCCGACGTGATTCACCTCGACGATGCCGTCGAACAGCGGCGTGAGCGGATCATCCACCGGGACGATCGGTGCGGTTTCGCCGACGATCGCGCCGTTGCGCACGACCTGGACGATGACGAAGTCCTGCGGCTCGTAGCCAAGGATCGTCACCTGGTCACGAACGGGGAACACGTTGAGGCTGCGGGGTGCCACGGGCGGATCGTTGAACAGTCCGTCGGTGAGGCTGACACCGGTGAGCGTGACGGTGACCGGCGCTTGGCTGGATGCCGGAGTGAGCACCAACGGCGCGGTGTGGGTGCCGACGGCGAGTGGGCGGAAGCGGACCGTGATGGTGCAGGTGGTGTTCACCGCGATGGCCACGTTGCACGTGTTCGCCGTGATGGTGAAGTCCTCGGCATCGGGGCCGGTGATGGCGCCGGTCGTGATGGTGAGCGGCGCTTCGCCGTTGTTCCGCACCGTGATCGCACGAGCGATCTGCGTGTTGCGTGCACGCTCCGGGAAGTCACGCAACAGCGGAGTCACCGTGGCATAGCCCTCGGCAGCGGCGGCACCGATGCCGTGCATGGTGGCGCGCATCGGGTTGCCGAAGCTGTTCGAGAAGACCTGCAGTTCGGCGCTGCGGTTGCCCACGGCGGTCGGACGGAAACGCACCCGGATGATGCACGACGAACCGACCGCGATGGGGGTGTTGAGCGTGCAGGAGGTGGCCGGGGTGGTGATCCAGGTGAAGTCGGCCGGGTTGAGGCCCGCGAATGTGACACCGGTGAGCACCAGTGGTGCGACGCCAGTGCTGGTCACGGTGACGTCGCGAGTGACGAAGGTGCTCGCGAATCCAACCCGCGGCGCTTGGCGAGTCGGGAAGTCGACGAAGCCGGGCGACAGTTCGAGGTCGCCATCCGGAGCTGCGGCGGGTGCTGCGCACGGGGCCTGCGGGCCACCGATGAGGCCCGCCTCGTACTGCGTGATCTCCGAGCCGATCGCCGGGTTGCGGCCGAGCCACGCCACGCCGGTGTCACCCTGCTGGGTGGCGCGGACGACGTCGGCGGCGCCGAGTCCGGCGAACGTGGCGGTGAAGTTGAGACCGTCAGGGTTGGTGACGGGATCGATGGGGTCGTACTGCAGCACGCCGTCGCCGGGTGCCTGGATGATGCGGCGACCGTTCAGGTCGAAACGGTTGGCGCTGCTGGTGATGATGTCGACGCTGAGGGAGTCGATCGAGAGCGGAGCGCCAGCGAGGTCGACCGCCCGGCCATGCACCTCGACGACGCCGGGAGCGACGGTGATGGCGGCGTTCGTGAAGATGTCGGCCGTCAGCGCCTCGTACACCACGCCGGTGGCGGTCACCACGCGCACATGGTCACCGCCGCGCAGGTCCGGTGTGACGCCCTCCCAGCACGCGCCGCCGGGGTGGTTCACCTCGGCGAAGCCGGTGGCAGTGGGGTTGAAGGGGGTGGTGGTGCCGACGATGACGTTGTGGCGCAGTGCCTGGATGACCACCGGAACCGCAGGGTCGAGACCCTGCGCCGACACGAAGTCACGGGCGATGAAGGTGCTGATGAGGACGCCGTTGTTCGGCGGGTAGTTGACGTTGGTGGTGGTGAGGCCAGCGCCAGTGAGTTCGGCAGTGGTGGCGATCGCTGCGTTCGAGAACACCTGCAGCGTGGCCGAGCGAGCACCTGCCAGAGTGGGCGAGAACACCATCGAGACGGTGCACGAAGCGTTGGCGGCGAGTGTGCCGGTGCAGGTGCCGGCCTGAGTGAGCGCCCAGTCGGTGCTGTTGAGTCCGGCGATGCTGGCGCTGACGGTGGGAGCCGGGGCGTTGCCGATGTTCGTCACCGTGATGGTGCGCGGCTGCGTGCTCAGCGAGGGCAACAGGGTGCCGAAGTCGAGCGTCGCGGGCGTGGTGGTGAGGTAGGGGAGGCTGGCACCCACGGCCATTCCCAGACCGACCAGGCTCACCGTGTTGGTGGCGACGTGGCTGTTCGAGGCAATGGTGAGGGTGCCGGTTCGTGCTCCGGCGATGGTGGGCGCGAAACGCACCACTGCCTGGCACGTGCCACCCGAGACGATGGGGCCGGCCGAGCAGGTCTCGCTCTGCACGCTGAAGTCGCCATCGGCGGCGACGCTGGAGATGGTGAGGTCGGAGAACGGTCCAGCACCGATGTTGCTGATGGTGATGGTGCTGGTCGACGAGGTTCCGAGGGCGGCGGCCGTGAAGTTCACGAGGTTGCTCGCGGTGCCCACGAGCGGGCTGGCGAGCGGAGCGGTGCACGGAGTCTGCGGACCCGGCACGAGGCCGAGCTCGAAGGTGGTGCTCTCGCTCGGCACCGCCGGCACGCCACCGAGCCAGCTCACCTGGCTCGTGGCGGTGTTGAGCGCAATGGTGACGTCGTGAGCGGTGAGGCCGGTGTAGGTGGCCGCCCAGTTGACGCCGGTCTCGTAGGCGATGACACCCTGAGCGCGGGCGGCAGCGTCGGCCTGCAAGCGCCGGCCTCCGCTGGCGTCGAACGGGTTGGCCGTGGACGAAATGAAGGAGTGCACCAGGTCGGCGATGGGCAGCGGGTTCCCTGCGGCATCCTGTGCCGTTCCGCGCACCACGACGGTGTCGGGAGCGGTCTGCACTGCGCTTGCGGTGACCGCCACGTTGGCGATGGTGGTCTGATGCGCAACGGCAGACACGAGCGTTGTCCCGACGACGGTCTTCTCGACGAAACGGACCTTGTCGCCAGGCTTCAGGTCGGGCGTGAAGTTCGTCCAGCAGGCGCCACCGGGATGATTCACCTCAACGAGACCGTCGAAGACGCCGGGAGTACCGGGATCATCGACAGGAGCGATGTCGTTCGAGAATCCGGCCAGGACGCCGTTGCGCCACACCTCGACGTCGACGAGCGAGCCCTGTGCGTAGCCCAGGCCTGACACGAAGTCGCGGTTGGTGAAGACATCGACCGAGCGACCGTTGGCCGGCGGCTCGTTGATGGCTGTCGGGGTGACGGCGTGGGCGGTCGAAGGTGCCGTGACGGCAGCGCCGATGGCGAGCACTGCGGCGAGCACTGCGCTGACGAGCGGGTTGACCTTGCGGCTGGCGTTGAAATTCATGATGTTCCTGTTCGGCTTCGGGGCCTGGGTGGCTGGTCTCCGTGTCGGACCAAGCGAGATCACTCGCCGTGGGACTCAACGGTTTCCTTCTGACGCAGCGTGGCTGCTCTGAGGTCCGGCCGACAGCATCCACGGTCGTACGACCTTCGGGCCTTGACTCGAGAAGGTAGGTGAGTACGAGCAAAGAAACCACGAGGAGTGGTTTTCTGTGAAGGCAGCAGAAATCCGGCATGTCGCTGAACTGGTTGTTTGTGGGGAATCACGCTCGATGACCACGCATGGTGGTGAAACGCCTCATCCCTCTGGTGTCGCATCGGGACGCACTCGCGTCAAAGAAAATATTGATGATTCCTTCGGTAATGGTCCGAACGACCCACCGACCGGGCGTTCGGCACGCGCCCCACCCCGATACGCGGTACGACTGTTCCACGTTGGGGCCGGGAGCCGCACTACCATCGCCCCCCATGCACATCACCGACTTCGCGATGGACTTCTTCAGTCTGCGCGGCAGGAATGCCATCGTCACCGGGGGTAACACTGGCCTCGGTCAGGCTTTCGCTCTGGCGCTCGCCAAGGGTGGGGCGAACGTGTTCGTCCCCAGCATCATGGACGACGACGGCACTACTGGCCCGATGGTGGAGGCGGAGGGGGTGCGCTACGAGTACATGAAGGCCGACATCACTGCACCGGGCGTGCCGGAGCAGGTGGTGGCGGAATGCGTTCGTCGCCTCGGCTCGATCGACATCCTCGTCAACAGTGCCGGCATCTGCCCGTTGGGCGAGGTGCTCGAGTTCGGGCGCGACAAGTGGGATCCGACGGTTGCCGTGAACCTCACCGCAGCGTTCGAGATGAGCTTCGAGGCAGCGAAGTACTTCATCCCGCAGCGCAGCGGCAAGATCATCAACATCTGCTCGATGTTCAGCTTCCTCGG
>CAZQPJ010000039.1:0-13002 GCA_964595105.1 uncultured Bifidobacterium sp. | reverse complement strand
TGGTCCTCGATCCGACGCTCATCATCTGCGACGAGCCGGTGAGCGCGCTCGACGTCAGCGTGCAGGCGCAGGTGCTCAACCTCCTCGAGGACCTGAAGAAGAAGCACGGCCTCACCCTGATCTTCATCGCCCACGACCTCGCCGTGGTGAAGAACATCAGCGATCGCATCGCCGTGATGTATCTCGGCAAGATGTGCGAGGTGGCGCCCAGCGACTCGCTCTACCGCTCGCCGGCACACCACTACACCAACGTGTTGCTCAACTCGATTCCGGTGCCCGACCCCGAAGTGGCGGTGAAGAAGACGTCGATCGAAGGCGAGCCACCGTCACCGGTGTTGCCGCCGTCGGGTTGCCGTTTCAATCCGCGCTGCCCGGCCGCCACCGACCAGTGCCGCACCGAGGAGCCGCAACTCCGCGAGGTGGCCGCAGGGCACTTCGTCGCCTGCCACCACCCGCTCGTGGGCTCCGCACCTGTCGAAGTGCGCGGTGCGAACACCGCAGGAGCATCGTGGGCTCCCCCGACACCCGACATGCTGGCCCCGGGCCAGAACCTCTGAACCAGCGCGCCTACCCGTTGGTGTAGCCAGGCGGACGCCGCTCGAGAAAGGCGGCGAGTGCCTCTCGGTGGTCGTTCGTCGCCGACGCCATGATCTGCTGCCGATTCTCGAGATCGATGGCGTTCTGGAGCGCCGGAATCTCGAGGGCACCCCACATACCCTCCTTCGTGAGCGCCACGCCGAAGGGCGCGTTGCGCATCACCTCGTGCGCTTTCGTGATGGCCGCATCCAGCAGTGTGTCGTCGTTCACCACATCAACGACGAGTCCGATGCGGTACGCCTCCTCAGCGTCGAACACTCGACCAGTGAGCATCAGTTCCTGCGCCCTTGCCACTCCGACCAGCCTCGGCAGCAACCAACTCGTGCCGATGTCGCACGCTGACAGGCCGATGCGGATGAACGCCGCATTGAACCTGGCCGATGTGGAGCACAGGCGGATGTCGCTGCCGAGAACCAGGGCGAATCCACCGCCTGACGCGGGGCCGTTCACCGCAGCGATGATCGGCTGCGGTAGTGAACGGAGTTTCGGGATGAGGCCGGCGATGTGCTTCTGCACGGCGAACCCCGCCTGCGTGCGACCGAGATGCTCGGTGTGCGGAGGGTGTCCGTAGCCACCCAGATCGAGCCCGGCGCAGAAGCCGCGTCCGCGCCCGGTGAGAATCACCACACGAACGGTCGGGTCGACCGCAATGGTGTCGAGATGCTCGTGCAGCGACTGCACCAGTTCCGCGGTCATGGCATTCAACTTGTCGGGACGGTCGAGTGTGAGCAGCGCCACACCCGTCGCTGGTTCGGTTCGTTCGATCACGGCCATGTCACATGCTCGCCGACGCGAGCGCCGCAGGGCGAGTTCCAGACGCTCGGCGGCTGAACGGTGTAGCGTCGGAACGCCGCCCGCGGGCAGGGCAACGCAATGTCTGACACCTCCGTTTCCGCACCGAACGTCACTTCTCCCACCGACCAGGCGTGGCGCACCGCGCTGCGCAAGTCGGCCGTCGCCTATCTGTTCTCCCGGCTCTGCGTCATGGTGGGAGCAGCCATCGTGGCTGCCGAGTTGAAGGCCGACGAGAACGTCCGCATCGCTGCATACCCGAAGGCGCCCTGGGCCGACCCGCACTACGCGCAGAAGGCGATACCCACCAGTGCGATCAGGCCGATCCTCGACGTCCTGACCTCGTGGGACGGCATCTGGTACCTCCGCATCGTGAGGCTCGGGTACCCCCAGACCGTACGCCCGCACGTCACCTACGACGTCCCGGATGCTCGAGCCGCATTCTTTCCCGCGTACCCGATGTTGGTTCGAGCCGTCGACCGGGTGTTGCCCGGCGGCGACACACTGGCATCGCTGTTCGTGAACTTCCTCCTCGGAGCCGCTGCGGTGTGGCTCATCGGTCTGCTCGCACGTGAGCTCTTCGACGTCGAGGTCGCCGAGTACACGATGATCCTCGTGGCGCTGTTTCCCGGCAGCTTCGTGCTGTCGTTCGCCTACACCGAAGCCTTGCTCCTCGTGGTGGCTGCGGCCTGCATGTGGTTCCTGATGAAACGCAACTGGTGGATGGCGGGCGCGCTCGCCGCGCTCGGCACCGCCACCCGGCCCAACGGAATCGCCTTGGTGGCAGCGTGCGCTGTCGCCTCCCTCGTGGCCATCCGACAGCGACGCGAGTGGAGATCGCTCGTCGCTCCCATGCTCTCGCCGATCGGGTTCATCGGCTTCCAGCTCTGGCTCGGTCACCACGCGCACGAGGCGGGCGTGTGGTTTCGTGTGCAGACCGAGGCGTGGGGTGAGGGGACGAGCTTCGGTTTCACCGCCCTTCGACGCACGTGGCACGCCATCTCCCGCCCTCTCACGTCGCCCACCAACACCATCACCGCCGTCACGATGGTGGTGCTCATCCTCTTCATCTGGTTCCTCCGCCGATATCGGCTGCCGCACCATCTGGTGGCGTACTCCGCCGTCGTCGTGCTGCTGATGCTCCTTCCGGAAACCGTCACTGCACGTCCCCGCTTCCTCTACACCGCCTTTCCGCTGCTGATTCCCGCGGCGGTCTGGTTCACGAAGGCGAAGCGAGATTGGTGGACGCTCACGATGGCCGCGTGCGGGGCCGGACTGGTGGGCCTCACAGCGCTCTACGGCGTGCTCGGGGCCATCCCATGAGCCGAGCGCGGCTCACCTCCGGTGTGTCGCGCGGCGGTATCGGCTTCCTCGCTCTCATCGCGTACCTGCCTGCCTTGCTCACCAAGCCGGGCCGAATGCCGACCGACACGAAGTTGTACTTGTATCTCGATCCGGGTCGCCTCATCAGCGACGCTCCCTTCACGTGGGACGTCCGGCAGTTCGGCGGCTGGGTGCCGCACCAGACGATCGCCTACCTCTGGCCGCAAGGTCCGTGGTACTGGCTGTGGCAGCACCTCGGCGTCACCGACTGGATCGCCCACCGTCTCTGGATCGGCACCTTGCTCCTCCTCGGCGCGTGGGGCGTCATGTGGACGGCGCGTCTTCTCGGCCTCAGTCGTGGCGGAGCGCTGGTGGCTGCGGTGGTGTACCAACTGTCGCCGTACGTACTCCCCTATCTGTCGCGCACCACAGCGATGCTCCTTCCGTGGGCAGCCCTCGGTTGGATCGTCGGCCTCACCATCCGCAGCGTCACCAGCGGCAACCGATGGCGACACCCTGCACTACTGGCACTCGTGTTGCTGAGTTGCAGCGCCGTGAACGCCACGGCGGTCATGATGATTGCCCCGGCTCCGGTGCTCTGGCTGTTGCACGCAGTGCTCCAACGCACCGTCTCGTGGCGGACGGCGGTTGCCGCCGCTGCGCGAATCGGGGTGCTCTCGATCGGAGTGTCGCTGTGGTGGGTGATGATGCTCCGCACCCAAGGGCAGTGGGGTGCCGACGTGCTGGCCTACAGCGAGAGCCTCCAAGCCACCTCGCTCACCTCCACCTCCAACGAGGCGATACGCGGTATGGGCTACTGGCTCTTCTATGTCCGCGACCCGTACGCCTTCACCACCACCGCGTCGGTGCACTACATCCAGAGCGGCGTTGCCATCGTCGTCTCGTTTGCCCTGGCCGCCGTGTGCATGCTGGGCCTCGCCGCAGTCCGGTGGTCGCAGCGGCGGTATGCGACGCTGCTGGTGTTCGCCGGCATCGTGCTGGCGGTGGGGGTGCACCCCATCGAGAACTCGTCGCCGCTCATGTCGGCCCTTGCGGGCAACTCGCGCAGTTCGCTGGCGTTGGCCATTCGCAGCAGCACACGAGCCCTGCCCATGTCGAACCTCGGCCTCGCACTCGGCGCAGGCGCGTTGGTGTCGGCCTTGGCCTCCACACGTCTGCGCATTCGGCTGTTTGCCCCTGGCATCGTCATCGCGTTGGCCGTGGCCAACTTCCCCGTGCTGTGGAACGGCGGCATTGTCGACCCCGCCCTCGAACGCGACGAGTATCCGCCTGTGGCATGGGAACAGGCTGCTGCCGACCTCTCCGCCACCTCGTCGGAGTACAGGGTGCTGCAACTACCGGGTTCCGAGTTCGGAGCCTTCCGCTGGGGCTACACGGTCGATCCTCCGCTGCCGGGCATGACCACCAAACCGCTCGTCACGCGTGATCTCCTCCCCCTCGGCTCCCCCGGGGTGATGGACCTTCTCTATGCGCTCGACGACAAAATCCAGACACGCACGCTCGACCGTGCATCCCTCGCCCCGGTGGCGCGGATGCTTGGGGTCGACCACATCTGGATTGCCACCGACCTCGCCTTCGACAGGTTCCGCACTCCCCGTCCCATCGAGGCCGTCAGCGACATCCTGGGGTCGCCCGACATCGGTGACGCCACGTCGTACGGAACGCCGATTCCGAACGATCCCACCGTGCCGATGATCGACGAGCACGGACTCGTCGACGACCGTGACAGCACGGCGTCCGTGCCAGATGTCGAACTCGCACCGGTGAAGGATCCGATCCCGATCGTGCGTGCCGCCACTCGCACGGTGCTGCTCGCGGGAAGTGGCGACGGCGTCATCGCAGCAGCGGCCGCCGGGCTCCTCCACGGTGACGAGGCCGTGGTGTACAGCGCCGACCACCTCGCCCTCGCCTCGGCCCCGGGCATGGTGGTGATCACGGATTCGAACCGCGACCGCGCCCATCACTGGCGCAGCTCGCAGGACGTCGTCGGCTACACCGAGACGGGCGGGCCGCGACCCGATTCGCTAAGCATCGACGAGGGCGACACACGCCTGCGGGTCTTCGCATCTCAGCAGCCGTCCGACCAGACGGTCGCAGTGTTCGACGACCCCGGATTCTGGGTGCGGGCGACCGGCTACGGCGAGCCGTTCGCGTACCGGCCGGAGAGCCGGCCTTCGATGGCGGTCGATGGTGACCCGTCAACCGCCTGGACGGTGGCCGACCGCAGCGACCCGATCGGACAGGCCCTCGAGATCAGCGGCACCGACGGATTCCTCACACTGCTGCAGGCACAGGAGCCGACCGCCAACCGTCGGATCGCCAAGGTGAGCATCAGTTACCCGACCGGTAGCGCGAGTCCCAAGGATGTCGTGCTCGACGTGTCGTCAGCCGCGTCCCCCGGCCAGCGGGTCGCCGTGGCCGCTGGGCTTCCGGTACGCATCACCATCACCGAGGTTGCCCCCGTGGCCGCCGGAACCGACCCGGGGCCGTCCGCCGTGGGTTTTGCCGAGCTCGGTGTGGGCACGCACTCGGAATGGATTCGCACGCCGGCGGTCGACACGCCGAGCGGCACGCCGGTGGCCATCGTGCTGAACCGCGAGCGCGTCGACCCGATGAATCGCTGGCGCTCCGACCCGGAGCCCGAAATGCGCCGCGAGTTCTCGCTGACCTCACCGCACATATTCAGCGGGACGGCCCGCCTCCGGCTCGACGCCCGTGCCGACGACACAGCCCTGAACGACATCTACGGTGTCACCGGGCCCACCGCGAACCGGCGGCTCACCGGAGATCCCTCCTCGCGTGGCGTCTTCGCCACTGATGGCGACCCTTCATCGGCGTGGGCCACCCCATTCGGACAGGCCGTCGGAAGCGAACTGCAGCTGACCACCGCTTCCAATTCGTTGCAGCGGTTCGACGTCCAGCAGCCTCTCGACGAGTACCACTCGCTCATCGTTGGCGTACGCATCACACAGGGCGACACAGAGGTCGACGCCGACGTCGGTCACCCAGACGCCGATGGCCGTAGCACCGTGGTGTTGCCCCGCCCGCTCCACTCGGGTCCCTTCACCCTCACCATCACCCGGGTCGCAGCGCACACCACCATCGACCGCCGCTACGGCGAACCAACCGAGTTGCCCGCAGCGATCGCCGAACTCAGCGGTGATGGCATCCCCACCTCGCAGTACATCGGGGCTGATCATGCTCCTTTCTGTCTCGATGGCGCGCTCACGATTGACGGACGGTCGGTGGGGATCTCCATGGACGACGAGGCCTACCTCGCTCTGCGCCTCGGAGAGCCAGTGGAGCGTCCGATATGCAGCCCCACGTCACTGGATCTCGGTGTCGGCACTCATCGTCTCGCCACCACACCGCCCAGAGGCCTACAGATCGACGCCGTCACGCTCCGCACCGACCCGCTCGCGACAGCAGAGGTCACGCCCACCGTCGAGGTGACGCGAACCCGCCTCACTCGCACTGCCACCGTCGCCAACTGCCCATCGGGATGCTGGCTGATCCTCGGGGAGGGCTACAACCGGGCCTGGACAGCCAACCTCGACGGCAACGACCTGGGAGCGCCGGTGCAGATCGCTGGCGGCTTCAACGGCTGGTGGCTGCCCGGCTCCGACCACGACGTGACGGTTCGAATGCAATGGACCGCGCAGTCACCGGTGACCATCGGGCTGCTCGTCTCCGCGCTCGTCACGCTCCTGTGTCTCTGGCTTGCCTGGCGCTGGCCCGGTGTGCGCCGGTGGCGTGCACCCGACTTTGTGGTGCCACCACCTCGGTTCGGCCGTGATCTTCTCGCCCCCGACCCGATCTTGAATGCTGTGGTGACGGCGGTCGGAATCGTGGCATTCACGGCGTTGGTGGCGTCGCCCTCCGCGGCGCTCCTGGCTGTCGTACCGGCGGTGCTGGTGCTCGCGGTGCGCCGTGTTCGACTGGCGGCCATCGCCGGTGTTGGGCTGTCGATGTGGCTGGGCGCCGACATCGTGAGGCGTCAGCTCGAGCACCGCTATCTCGCCGATGCGGCATGGCCGACACGCTTCGACGATCTTCACAGGGCCGGCATGGCGGTGGTGGTCCTGTTGTTGGCCGGCGCGTTCCTAGCCCGCGACCGTCAGGCCTCCGCCGACTGACTTCCTCGCTGCACAGTGGCGATGATGACAGCGGCGACGTAGAGCGCAAGGCCGACGAGCAGCGCCCGATTGAAGCCGACCGACATCGAGATGATGGTGGTGAGCGAGCTGCCGATGACCGAGAAGAAGCCATTCACCGCCCAGCACCAGGCCACGAGTCGACCCTCGGTGGCCTCGTCACCGCCTGCCGCCGACACCGCTGCGTCGATACCGGCGGGAAGGAACACACCCAGCAGAAGACCGACCGGCAGCAACAACGCCACCACCCCGGCGATGCGTGCCCACTGTGCCCAGGCGAGCGCTGCATCGGTGACCGACTCGGACACCGCCATGTACAGGAGGCTCACCACGACGAGCGCCGCTGCAGCCACGGGAAGGCCCACCGACGGGTTGCGCTTCACCACCGACGAGAACCTGGCACCGATGGCGGTCGCGATGAGCAGCGTGAAGAGCGACACCGACAGCGACAGGGTCGGGAAGCCCAGCAGGAGGGCGAACCGCTGGATCATCGAGATCTCGATGAGCATGAAGCCGAGACCGAGCGCGGCAAAATAGACGAACAACCGACGACGACCCCCGACGGGTGCGGCCCTGTCGGAGCGACGGCGCGTGAGACCGAACGGCAGCCAGAGGAACAGAGCCGCCACCACTGCCGCCAGACCGACCAACACCACGAGGAGGCGCTCGCCGATGGCGATCTCGTTGTCCTCGAAACTTCGGCTCCAGTTGGTGACGACCGACCCGAAACCGCTGAAGTGCCAGAAGAAGGGATGATCGTCGTCGATCTCGCCGATGAGGAACGGGTAGTTCTCGACGAGCGCTGCGGCCTCATGGTCGGGCAGTGTGATGAGATCGCTGGTCAGCCCATCGACCCGTTCGGCTCCCGGCAGGTACTTGGTGGTGGAGTTGGGAACCCTGCCGATGGCCTCATGGAGGCTGGTGATCGTCTGTGCGTCGGGCGTGGTGTGGAACAGCATCACGGTGCTCACCCGCTCGAGATCGTTCTCGCCCGAGTCGACGATGAGGCCCACATGGTTCTTGAACTCGTCGACCCGCGGCGTGAGGGCGGCTCGGGCGGTGGTGAGGTAACGGGCAGTGCGAGTGGGACGACGGTCGAACGCGAAATCGCCGAACTGAGCCACCATCAGGCCACGGTCGCTGAGATGATCGAATGCCGTCTCGATCATCTGCCTCGTGTAGAGGTAACTCTCCGACAGCACGAAGGCACCCGCCGTGGCAGCGTTCGACGCGGCGTAACTGTCGGGCGCCACGAACCAGATGAGGTCGTACCGCTTCGACGAGCGCGCCAGAAAGGTGCGGCCGTCGCCCTGCACATAGTTCACACGCGGGTCGTCGACCACATGCCCGGAGTAATCGGCGAACCGATTGCGCAGAAGGTCGACCGTGACCGGATTCAGTTCCACCGCATCGACATGCGACGCGCCGTAGGTGAGCGAGGCCATGATCTCGTTGCCGCCGGCAGCCCCGATAATGAGCACCGAGGGGCCGTCATCGAGGGCTGCGTACGGAATCTGCCGGTTGTCGGTGTCGAACCGGGAGGTCGTGGCGGGGGTGCCGTCGTACTTCCAGATAGAGGAGCCCCACAGACCATCGTGGTGCAGCACCTTGAGGCGCCCGAGGTCGACGGCATCGACCCTGAAGACGGCACCCCAGTCGCCGCCCTCCACGCGGTCGTTGTCGCGCAACGTCTTGGTGACGTCGGCGAGCACCTTCAACTGACCGCATCCAAACGCGGCCACACCCACGAGCAACGCCCCCGCCGCGGTGAGCGCCACGGTGCGACGAGACTCACCGGAAACGGCGGCGGTGACCACTCCCCACAGCGCCAGGAGCACCATCGAGCCGAGGATCATCGCCGGTGGGCCAACGGTGGCCTGGAGCGGCACCGCCACGAGACAGCCGAGCGCGGCACCGGAGAGGTCCCAGAAGTAGAGGCGGCGCATGTCGGTGGCCTGCTTCACCACGAGCGTCGCGAACAACACGCCGACCGAGAAGAACACCGCCGTCAGCGAGACGGACAGGACCAGCAGGAGAACCAGCTGCCAGGCAGCCTGCCGCAACGAGCCGGTCCAGATGCGGTTCACATCGGTTGGCAAGCGCGCCACCACGAAGTAGCCCACGGTGCCCAACAACGCCGCAGCGGGAGCAACGCGCCGAACCAGCCTCACGGGGTCGAGTGACCGCACACGTGCCGACAGCGAGGTGACAGCGCCCGCAGCGCCGAGACCCAGCAACGCGAGTCCGATGACGAAGTACGTGTAGTAGTAGAAGAGCTTGAACGAGATGACCCGCGTGTACGCGATCTCGAGCGTGAGGCTCACCAGGCCGATCACGAATGCCGTGAGCAGCCGCAGTGCCGGGCTCCGTCGTTGTTGGGTGCTCATCGCACGTGCCTCCTCAGGGGGCCACGGTACTCGTCGCGCCTGTCGCGGCATTGACCAACCATGGGCCGAGCCATCGGTCGGCGAGCCAACGTGCCGACTCCTCGTTGAGGTGCGTACCGTCGGGCCGCCACGCCGATTCCCTGTCGTGACCCGCCTGGCTGAACCAATGATCGAGGTCGCACACCACCACGTTGCCGCCGGCTTCCGCCGAGGAAGCCGCCACTTCCCTGATGACGTCGTGCTGGATGAGGTAACGGTCACGCTCGCCCAGGTCGGGCGTGTCGAAGTAACTGGTGGGCACGGGCGGCACCACCCACACCACCGTGGCGGCGCCGGCCGCCAAGACGCTGTTCGTCACCGCGGCGTACTGGGTGACCATCCGCGATCGGAACCGCTCGTCTCGGGGAGTCAGCACACCCTCGGCCATGTCCCACGAACGGTCCGCGACGTCGTCGATGGTGGTCATCAGCACCACGACGTCGGGATGCACCTTCGCGATGGTGTCGGGGAGTTGCTCGAGCACCACCTTGCGCGAGGTCTCCACGAATGGCTCCGCCTCGAAGCTGGTCACCCTGCCGTCGAGGATGAAGCCACAGCCCTGGCACCAGAGCAGGTTCACCTGGGCCAGGAAGGGATTCGCTACGGCCCATGACGCCATCCCCTGGCCGACGTAGAACGCCGTCGAGTCGCCGACCACCATGATGCGGACGGGACGGTTCGGCGTGGGCGGCATCGCCAACACCACCTCGCCAAGGGTTGTCGTGGTGGCGATCTCCGCTGTCGTGGTGGGCCCTGCGGGTGCCGTGGTGGACGTCGATGACGTGGTGGTTGCACGGGCGAGGGTGACCGTCGGAAGTCCGGTGTCGATGGAGGCTGCGTCGAGCGTGGCCGAATCGGCCTCGAGGAATCCCCGCTGCACGGGCACCACGAGGGCGCACACCAGCACCGCCGCCGAAGCAAGCGCCGCAGCGATACCAGTCGTCCGAGGGGTTGCAGGCGACCTGCGCACACGGCGTTCGAGAAGGAGGAACGAGAGAGTTGACAATCCCAGGCTGATGCCCACGGCAAGGACGCCGCCCCACCAGGTGGTCAAGGTCCACCCGTGCTGCCGCATCAGCACGAAGACCGGCCAGTGGAAGAGGTACAGGCCGTAGCTGATTCGTCCGAGGGCCACCAACGGCCGAGAGCTCAGCGCTGTACGCGCCACGCCCGGCCTCTGGAGTCCGGCGATGAGCGCCGCGGTGAGTACCGCCCACGGAGTCAGCCACCCCGTGAAGGCCGGCCCGGATCCAGCAGGAAACAGGACGCTGCACGCCACGATGCCGACGAGCGCCGCCGGTGCAAGGTGCCTGGCCCGAAAGCGGACACGGCCTCCGTGGTGCAACCATGCCGCGAGGCTTGCGCCCACCAACAGTTCGCCCAGCCGCGCCGGGGTGGCCCAGTAGGCAGCATCGGCCCCGAACCACCAGCCCACCATCGGACCGACCACCGCAGCGCCGATGGCGAGCGACATCACCGCTCGGGTGACGGAGGTGCCCTTTCGCACGGCACGACGGCAGAGCAGGAGCAACGTCATCGGCCACAGCAGGTAGAACTGCTCCTCGATGGCCAACGACCAGTAGTGCTCGAGCGGCGAGACGAACGCCGCTGCGCCCTTGAACAACTGCCCGTAACTGCTCGTGCCCGCAAGTTGGACCCAGTTGAAGACCTGCAGCAGGGCGCCCAACAGTTCTGGCCGAAGGCGCGGAACGTTGCGGAACTCGCCGATCCAGCGAGCGGCAACGACACCGCCCAGCACCAGCAGGCTCGCAGGGAGCAGGCGGCGGGCACGCCGGGCGTAGAACTGCCGAACGTCGACGCCTCCGTTCGCCGAGTGCTCGGCCAGCAGCAGCGAGGTGATGAGGAATCCGGACAGCGTGAAGAACACCGACACGCCGAGATAGCCCGCACGCATCCATGGCAGGCCGAGATGGAACAAGAGAACCAGCACGACGGCAACGGCTCGCACACCGTCGAGTGCCGGTTGGTACTCGATCGAGGAGCGGCGGTTCACGCGCACACCTCGGGCCGTCGTCGCCCGATGATGTGCACCGCGGCAGTGGCTGCCAGTACGACGATCGTCGGTTCGGCACTCGATCGAATGCGGTGCGCTCCGTAGAACAGCACGGTCGTGGCCAACACCGAGACCACCGGAGCCAGCAGCAACCACCGAACGTGACGCGCCGCCAGTCGAACGCCGATCCCCGCCATCGGCACCAGGAGCCAGAACATGACGATGCCGCTCCACACCGCCCAGCGTGGACGCTCCTCCCCCACGTCCTGTTTCACGAGGTCGCCGACTCCGTACAGATCGAACGTGCGCAGCACTCGCGCCGTCACCACCTTGGGAACGTCACCGAGGTGGTGCGCCACGAACGAGATGGCCTGCGATCGCTGACGCGCCGAGCGGACGCTCGGCTCCTCTGCCGGGTCGTAGTCCGGCCGACCGCTGACACAGTCGATGGTCCAGCCACCGAGGGTTGACCCCGAGTATGTGGACGGACAGTTCGCCCCGAGCAGCGTGGTGCCGTCGTTGGTCGTCAGGAGCACCGGTCGCTCGAACCGAGCCATGTTGAAGCCCACCCACGGGGCCACCACTGCAACAGCGACACCAAGCGCGAGAAGCGCTGGACGCCAAGGAAGCCCGGTCGCTGCTCTCCGCCACACCAGCCATGCAACGACGAGGGGCACGAAGAGGGCCAGTTCGCTGCGAGCCAGCACCGACAGTCCGAGGCAGAACCCCAGTACGACGAGCGATCTGGTGGAGGGCGAGCGCATGACCCTCCATGCGCACCACATCGAGAGCGTCACCAGCAGAACGCTGAGGCTCTCCGACATCACGAGACCATCGTTCATCCACAGGTTCGCGTAGAGCGCCGCCACCCACGCAGCCACCGAGCAGGCCGTTGGCCCCGCCACCTCCGCGACGAATCGGGCGATCACCCACACGAGGGCGACCCCGCAGGCCACGGTCACCAGTCGCTGCCAGTTCTGGTAGTGACTCCCGAAACTGACCGGCGCCATCACCAGCGAGGTCAGCGGTCCGTGCTCGGCTCCCGGGTGATCGTGGAACAGCTCGCGGAACCAGATTCCCTGCGCCAACTGGCGCGCCTGTCCGCTGTAGTACCACGAGTCGTTCAGCAGGAGGTCTCGGTTCCAGAGCATGATCCACCGCACCACCCGCAGCACCGCCCCGACACCGAGGGCTGCCCACGCTGCCCGCGGCAGACCGGCTTCGCTGGCATCGCTCCCCATCGGTCCACAAGGTAGTCGCCACCTCCACGCCGGGGGATAGCATCCGCCTCGTGAGCGTCGAGCCTCGTCCCTGCCTGTCGGTGGTGGTGCCCTGCTACAACGAGGAGGCCACCATCGAGGAACTCCTCGAGCGCGTCACAGCCTCGCCGTGGGTCGCCGAGGTCGTGGTGGTCGACGACGGGAGCACCGACAAGAGCCGACACATCCTCGGCTCCCTCGACCATCCACTGGTGCGGGTCCACTTCCAGCCCCACAACATGGGCAAGGGCGCTGCACTCCGTACGGGTTTCGGTCTCGCCACCGCTGAGTACGTGGTGGTCCAGGACGCCGACCTCGAGTACAGCCCCGACGAGTACGGACTCCTCCTCGAACCACTTGGGCGCGGCCTCGCCGACGTGGTGTACGGCTCGCGGTTCCAGAGCGGTGCTCCGCAT
>CAZQPJ010000038.1:0-13013 GCA_964595105.1 uncultured Bifidobacterium sp. | reverse complement strand
CCGCCGGTGCTACTCGTCGCCCGGGACGCCGTACGACGGCGCCGCCGTGGGGTCGAGCGCTCGCGTCACGTACGCGTCGGCTTGCGGTGCGTACACCTCCCACGCCCGGGCGATGGCCTCGATCGGGCAGCCGTCGTCAACCCAGTCGGCCCGCAACTCGGCATACGGCCACGCCTGCTGGTGCACCACCAGCAAACCTGCCGAGTGCACCGGCCCGGCCTCACCACCCTCGGCCACGGCCGCTCGCATCGCCGCCACCAAACGATCACCCAGCGCGCCGTGCGCCGCCTCGAACGCGGCCACCATGGCGGCGGGCACACCGGAGTGCGCCAGTAGGTTGCCGGCCGCCGCACAGTCGATGCCCTGAGCAGATGTCCACACACCCAGGGCGTTCTCGCCCGAGTGCACCGCTGTCACGCCGAACGCGTCGATGGCCAGCAGTTGTCGATACGCGGGAAACCCGTCGGCCGCAGCGGCGGCGGTGACCGCGGCCGAGGCCCCATCGCCGGCAGCGAGCCGGTCGAGCATCAGCGGCCCGAGCGCCGGGTTGGTGACGTTCTGCGTGGCAACCGCGCCCACCCCGGCACGGGCGTGGGCACACCGCGCCGCCACGGCCGGCGACGATGACGAGATGGCCACACCGAACTGACCGGTGGTGGCGCAGCGGGCGACGATCGAGAAGGTCATCGCGGCAGCCTCAGTCGGGGATGACCGCGGTGGCGTCGATCTCCACCAACCAGTTCGGGCGAGCGAGCGCAGTCACCACCAACCCGGTCGACACCGGGTGCACGCCCTTGATGTACTCGCCCATGGTGCGGTACACGGCCTCTCGGTGCCGCACGTCGGTGATGTACACCACCACCTTGCAGAGGTGCTCCATCTGCCCGCCGGCCTCCTCGATCAACTGGCGGATGTTCTGCATCACCTTGTGGGTCTGCTCCACCGGGTCGTGGCTGCCTATGTCGGCTGCCGTGTCGAGATCCTGCGGGCACTGTCCACGCAGGAACACCATGGTGCCCCTCGCCACCACGGCCTGGCACAGGTCGTTGTCGAGCTTCTGCTCGGGGTAGGTGTCCTTGGTGTTGAACGGTCGGATTCGGCGGTGTGCCATCGGTGTCTCCGTGAGGTGATGAGGTGGGTCGGCCAGAGTGTCGTGGGACGTCGATCAGCCGGGTCGATAGAGCGAGTAGGCGCGTTGCTTTGCGATGTGGTCGGCCACGTACTTGGCGTCGTACCAGACGCCCCAGATGAACGACGACCCGCGTCGCGTCTGCCACGGCAGCCCCAGGAAGTACACGCCGGGCTCGTCGGAGATGCCACGGCGATGGCGGGGTCGACCTTCGGCATCGGTGGCCGCGGGCGGCAGCCATCCGAAGTCGACCGCGTAGCCGGTGGCCCACAGGATGGTGCCCACGCCCGCCGCCGCAAGGTCGAGTTCGAGGATCGGATCGGTGACGCACGCCGGGTCGGGAGGGAACACCCGCGCCGACGGTTCTGCCGGCAGGTCGAGCCCGTGCGCAGCCACGTAGGCGTCGGCCTCGTCGAGCAGCGCCAGGTAGTCGGCGTCACCGCGGGCGATGTTGGCGGCCACGTCGGGGGCGAAGTGCACCACGCCGTCGGCATACCGCTCGGTGGTGCCCACCAGCAGCACTCCGTTGGCGGCGAATCGTCGGAAGTCGACCGTGTGCCCGCCGCTCGCACCGCTGACCGCAATGGTCACGTGTGTCGCCCCCGGCGCCACCTCGGCGTCCCACTTGTTCAGCACACCCAGCCACCACACGAAGTCGCGTTCGCGATAGCGCCGCGGCGGCCTGCCGTGCGGCGCCACCGACAGGTACACCTGACGGCCTGCCGCCTGCAGTTCCTCGGCGATCTGCGAGCCCGACGAACCGGCCCCCACCACCAGCACTGCTCCCGGCGGCAGTTGCTCGGGGTTGTGGTACGAGTTCGAATGCAGCTGGTGAATCGGCGCGTCGGCGGGCACGAGCGGCGGAATGACAGGTCGCTGGAACGGGCCGGTGGCGGCGATCACGTAGTCGGCTTCCAGTGGCCCGGTGGACGTGTCGATGCGGAAGCCCTGTCGCCCCTCCAGTCGGGTCACGCCGCGCACCTCCACACCGCAGCGCACGGGTGCGTCGATGCGCTGGGCGTAGTGCTCGAAGTACTCGGCCACCTCGTCCTTGCCGGGGAACCCGTCGGGGTCGCTGGGGAACTCGAGGTTCGGGAACCTGTCGTGCCAGGCGGGCCCGTTGGCCACGAGCGAATCCCACCTCTCGGTGCGCCACCGTTCGGCGATGCGATTCCGTTCCAACACCACGTGCCCGATGCCGTTGGCCGACAGGTGCTCGCTTGCGGCGATGCCCGCCTGACCGGCGCCCACCACCACCACCTCGACATGCTCGACCGACCCAGCGTCAACGGACACGGTTCACCTCGCTGCGGGTCTGCACCCGGGCCCGCGGGTGTTCGATGAACACCACTTCACGGCGGAACGGGGTGTCGTCGGGATCCTGCGTGGTGCCGAGGTCTTCGGCGAACCGTCGACCATCCCACACCGCGGCAGCGATGGTCGACGGTGCGAGCGCATCGCCCACCGCAGTCACCGACACCAGGCCGGCGTCGGCCCACTCTGCCTGCCGTGCACGCAGGTCGAGCACCAGTTGCTCGTTGGGTAGGCGCGCTGTCACCAGCACCACGGCGTCGGCCTCCACCACGGTCTCGCGGCCCGTGTGCATGCATGCCACCACGGCTGCCGACCCTTCGGTGCGCACGAGCGTCTGCGACAGGCGAAGGTCGATGTCGAGTTCGCGCATGCGGGTCTGGATGCGGTCGAGTTCCAACGTGTGCGCCGTCCACGACGACACGGTCGGGCTCGGCGTCACCAGCGTCACCCGGAGGCCACGCTGCACCAGCCCTTCGGCGATGACGCCGCCGAGGTAGTAGTGGTCGTCGTCGAACAGCACCACGCGACCGTGCGGTGGCACGTTGCCGCGCAGCACCTCGTCGGGCGTGAACACGGGCAACTGCGCCGACAGCGGAATGGCGCGGGTGTGCCAACGCCCGGCGCCGTCGGCTCGCCAACTCGCGCCGGTGGCCACCGCCACGTGATGGAACCCGTACTCGAGGACCTCGTCGACCGTCATGCGGCTCTCGCGGTACACCTCCACGTTGTCGAGCCGATCGAGTTGGCCGAGTCGATAGTCGACCACGCGGCTCCACGCTGCCAAGCCGGTGAGGCGCGATTCGAGCGCCACCCGACCGCCGAGGTCGCGGGTCGCTTCGGCCAGCACCACCTGATAGCCGCGGCGCCCGGCCGACATCGCAGCCTCCAGGCCGGCCGGGCCGGCACCCACCACCAGCACGCGTTCGTCGGCGTGCCGCGGCCGCATGCGTTCGGGGTGCCACCCGCGGCGCCACTCCTCACCCATGCTCGGGTTCTGCGTGCAGCGAATGGGGCTCATGGTGAAATCGCCCGACACGCAGATGTTGCAGCCGATGCATTCGCGGATCTCGTCCATCCGCCCCTGTTCGATCTTCGATGGCAGGAACGGGTCTGCGATCGACGGACGTGCTGCGCCGATGAAGTCGAGAATGCCCTCGCGCACCATTCGCAACATCGTCTCCGGCGACGTGAACCGACCCACGCCCACCACCGGCTTCGAGGTGAGCTGCTTCAGCCCGCGCACGTACTGCTCCTCGTGGCCCTCGGGTCCGAAGCGCGAGGTGACGCTGTCGTCGGCCCAACTGCCCATCACGAAGTCCCACAGGTCGGGCAGTTCGCCGAGCATGCCCACCACGTCGGCGATCTCGCTGCGCTCCAAACCGTCGGTGACGCCGAGTTCGGTGAGGCTGATGCGGCACCCGATGGCTGCTGCGCCGTCGGCTTCCTCGATCGCGTCCTCGATCATCTCGCGCAGCAGCCGTGCCCGGTTCTCGATGGAGCCGCCGTACGCGTCGGTGCGCTGGTTGTACCGGCGCGACAGGAAGTGGTGGATGCCGCCCAGGGCATGGCCGGCGTACACGTAGACGAGATCGAAGCCAGCATCGATCGACCGGCGAACGGCCCGTCGATGCCAACGGCGTAGGTCGGCGATGTCGGAGAGCGTCATCGCCCGGGCCTGCACGGGGTCGTACGAGAACGCCGCCACCGGCAGGTGCGCCGGCCCCATCGGTGGCACACGGCTGAACAGGTTGGGCCCGTTCATGCCGTTGTAGCAGAGCTCGATCGCGGCCAGCGCGCCGTGGTCGTGCACCCGGGCGGTGGTGAGTTCCAGCGCCGGCAGATCGATGTCGTCCCAGAGGCGCTGTTCGATGAACGGCGTGATCTCGGAGGTGTGGTGGATCTCCGCTTGTTCGGTGCACACCACGGCCCAACCGCCCTCGGCTTTCGTTGCCCGCATCTCTGCGTGCGACGAGACGTCGCGATAGCCCATGCCGCTGCATTGGGGCACCTGGAAGAAGCGGTTGCGAGCGACGACCGGTCCGATACGGACGGGCTCGAACATGATGTCGAATCGAGGATCACGCATGACCCGCACACGGTTGCCGGTCTACGGCGACGTGTCAACCATCACCGACGCCGTGTCGGCGGTGCATCCGTTGCGCAGCGGCCGGCTCGTGCCTAGCGTCGTCGCCATGTCGGCCCCGATCATCGACGCGTTGCGCCAGTTGGTGGCGTTCCCCACGGTCAGCCGCACATCGAACATGGCGCTGCAGGAGTGGCTCGGCGAGCAGCTCGAGGCGTGTGGCGCTCGCGTGCACGTGGTGCCCGGTGTCGGCGAAGGCCGGGCCAACCTGGTGGCCTCGATCGGCCCGGCCGTGCCCGGTGGCGTGATGCTGTCGGCGCACACCGATGTGGTGCCGCCCGGCGAGGGTTGGCGCACCGATCCGTTCGTGCTCACCGCCATCGACCAGCGCGTGCACGGCCGCGGTACCGCCGACATGAAGGGGTTCCTGGCGGCCGTGCTGGTGGTGCTGCGGTCGATCGACCCCGCCGGCCTGCGGGCGCCGGTGCACGTGCTCGCCTCGTACGACGAGGAGGTCGGCTGCCAGGGCGTGCGTGACGTGCTGCCCAGGGTGGCTGCCGACCCCCTTCTGCGGCCGGAGCTCGTGGTCATCGGTGAGCCCACCATGATGCGGCCCCGGCACTCGCACCTCGGCAAGCAGATGCACCGGGTGGTGGTGCGCGCAGCCGAGGCACACTCGAGCCGAGCGGCCACCGCACCCAGCGCCATCGCGGCAGCGGCCGAACTGGTGCAGGTGCTGTCGAGCATCCAGACCGGCTGCCCTGTTGCCGCCCCGGGTGAGGCGCCCGTCTACACCGTGAACTGCGGCACCATCCGCGGCGGTACGGCGGCCAACGTCATCGCTGCCGAGTGCGAGGTGGTGTTCGAGGTGCGGCACGACACCGAGCACGATCCGGCTCTGGTGCTGGCCCCGTTCTTCGTCGCCGTGGAAGCCGTCGACCGGCGCCTTCAGGCCGTGGGTGGCGGCGTCGACTGCCACCTCATCACCAGCTATCCGGCCATGGCCACCGACACCACGCTGCCGGCGTTCGCGCAGGCGGTGAGGCTTGCCGACACGGGCGCCTCGGTGGCGCTCGACTTCGGCACCGAGGGCGGTCTGCTGGCGGATGTGATCGCCGCCCCGGTGATGATCTGCGGCCCCGGCGACATCGGTGATGCTCACCGCCCCGACGAGTCGGTGTCGGTGGAGCAACTCGACCGATGCGCCCAGTTCGTGCGTCAACTGATCGAACACTTCTGCGCCTGACGCAAACCGTTCGCTCGCCGCGCGAGTGTTGGCGCAACTGAGCACAACGTCGCCCGGGACGTCCGAGGTGAACAGCTCAATTGATCGCCCACGGAATGGGCGATTGTCGGAATTCGCCTAGAGTTCGGAGATGGATACACCCTTTCCGCCGCCCCCAGGTTCACCGGCCGGACCTCCTCAGTCGGCAGCGAGTCTCACACCAGCCACAACGCCGGCGCCGGTGTGGAAGCGAAGTTGGGCAATCGCAATGGTGTCGTTGATCGTCGGACTCGTGCTGGGTGTGGCCATCGGGCGAAACACGAAGGAGGCCCCCTCCAACGCCGTGGACCTCGTACCTGACACCACGGTGTCGGCGCCGGTGACCGATGTGTCCATCACCGACGACACGACCGCCGACACCACGCCCGCCACGACGGAGGGGACCACGCCGGACACAACGGCCCCGTCCTCAGGGTCGTCCACCGAGATCGACGGGGCGCCCAGCGGTGCGGTGGGCTCTCATTCGACGCCCGTCGCAGCGGGGAAGATTGCCGACCTCGGCGATGGTTGGCGCTTGCAGGTTTTGGGTGTGGTCGATGACGGCACATCGCTTGTGCTCGACGAGAACCAGTTCAATGACCCGCCAGCACCTGGTCAACGGTTCACCCTGGTGACGGTGGCGCTCGGATACTTCGGACTCGATGATCCCCAGAGCGGATTCGGCACGGGAATCTCGGCGGTCGGTGCGGCAAACAAGGAGTTGTCGACGGATTGTGGTGTCATTCCGTCGGAACTGAATCGCTACAGCCTCTTCTTCGCTGGTGGTGTCGTGGTTGGGAATGTGTGCTTCGTCACCGCCGCCGACGATGCGCCAGCGTTGCAGTTGTATGCCAACTCCGGCTTCTTCGGCGACGACGTGTTTCTCGAGGCGAAGGCTCCTGCGGGCCTTGTTGCCATGACCGCGGTGAAGGGGCCACAGGATCGATCCGCATCGGGTCCCCTTCGTCAGAAGCCCAACCCGCTCGGCACCTCCGTCGACATCGGAGACGACTGGTCGATGGTGGTGAATTCTCCCGTGCGCGACCTCACCGACGCAGTGATGAACTCGAACCAGTTCAACAGCCCACCTCCGCCCGGGTTCCGGTTCGTTGGGTTCGATGCGGCTTTCGCCTTCAACGGCTCGGGTTCCTCGAACCTGCTGTCGGTCACGGTGCAGGCCGTGAGCGACAGCAACGTCGAACTGTCGACCTCGTGCGGTGTTCTCGACGGAGAGATCGACGAGTTTGCGGATGTTTTCGCTGGGGGTCTGGTTGCCGGCACGGTGTGTTTCGTCGTTCCCGAGGGTGAGGTCGGCAGCATCGTGGCGCTCGCCTACGGCGGCTTCGATTCCGATCGCAGGGTGTACTTCGCCGTCAGCTGAGCGATACGGCGCTTGCTCACCCGAGTGGATCGGGCGCAGACCGTTCGAAATCGAACAGAAGAGAACACCGGCACATCGGCCCGAGATGCAACAAGGCCCCGCCGAAGCGGGGCCCCGAAACACCGAGTGGGCGAGGGGGGACTTGAACCCCCACATCCTTTCGAATACTGGCACCTGAAGCCAGCGCGTCTGCCATTCCGCCACTCGCCCGAGTGGAAGCCCAAGGCTAACAAGTCGCCCTGCCGCCCCCAACCCGAGGTGCATCCCCTCGGGCATGGTTGCGCCACTAGCCTTGCGCCGTCATGGGTTTGCAATCGTTCGAGAATGGTCTGGAGCGGATGGTCTCGGGTGTGTTCTCCCGCGGCTCACGCGCCAGCCTGAAGCCGGTCGAACTCGGTCGTCGTCTCCTTCGCGAGATCGATGAACATCGCAGCGTCGACGTGAACGGACGCCGCATCGTGCCCAATGCCTTCACGGTGTCGATCAGCCCGCGTGATCACGTCAACTTCGCCGAGATCGAGCAAGCCCTCTCCGCCGAACTGGTGGAGACGATCCGTGAGTACGCCCGGTCCGAGGGCTACCACTTCATGGGTGACGTCACGGTGACCTTCTCGATCGACAACGAGATGAAGCCGGGCCGGTGCGATGTGTCGAGCATGCTGCGCGAAACCCGCGGGTCGCGAGGCAGCGGCTCGCTGATCCTGCCCAGCGGTGGTCGCATCGTGCTCGGCCCCGACCCGACCTCGATCGGCCGCCTGCCGGAGAACACCCTGCCGCTCGCCGACACCAACGTCAGTCGCCGCCACTGCGAAGTCCGCTCCCGTGGTCGCAGTTTCGTCGTCTACGACGTCGGCAGCACCAACGGCACCAAGGTGAACGGCGTCCGCATCACCGCTGAACACGTGCTGGCCGACGGCGACATCCTCAGCGTGGGGAGCACGCACCTGCGTTTCGAGGCGTCGTGAGCGAAGCACAACTCAGCATTCTCAACTACGCGCTGTTGGCGTTGCTGTACCTGTTCTTCGGTCGTGTGCTCTGGGCCGTGTGGGCAGAGGTCCGAGGTCCGCGTGCGGGTGCCGCACCCGCCATGGCGCGCGCCAGTGCAGCGGCAACTGCAACCGCTGCCGCCGACCCCACCGTGCCCACCGACGCCGCCACCACTCGCCCCAAACCGCCGAAGGCCCGCAAGGGTGTGCCTTCCAAGCTGATGGTGCTCGAGCCGAAGGTGCGCAAGGGGTCATCGTTCGCCATTGGCCACGAGGTGCTGCTCGGCCGAGCCGACAGTTGCACCATCGGCCTCCCCGACGACACCTTCGCTTCCACCTTGCACGCCCGTGTCTACACGGTCGACAGCGGAGTGTGGGTCGAAGATCTCGGCAGCACCAACGGCACCCATGTGAACGGCACTCGCATCGACGCTCCCACTGTGCTCCACCCCGGTGACCGATTGCAGGTGGGCAGCACCATCTTCGAGGCGCGATGACCGACGCCGGCGAGAGCACCGATCGTGGATGGAGGATCGCGTGGGGCGCGGCCACCGACGTCGGCCGGGTGCGCACCAGCAACGAGGACTCCTTCGTCGCCGAGCACATGGTGTTCGGCGTTGCCGATGGCATGGGCGGCCATCAGGCGGGTGAGGTGGCGAGCGCCATCGCTGCCGGCATCCTTCGCGATCGTCTCTCCGCGGGCGCAGCCAACGTCGAGGTCGCCGAGGCTGCGGTGGTGGAGGCCAACGCTGCCATCTTCCACGCCGCACACCGCAACTCCGAACAGCGCGGCATGGGTACCACCCTCACGGCCATCACGGTGCTCGACGACGAACAGCAATCGGCCCGTCTTGCCATGGTGAACGTCGGCGACAGTCGCACCTACATGGTGCGCGACGGTCGCATGCGCCGAATCTCGGTCGACCACAGTTACGTGCAGGAACTGGTCAGCACCGGGCACATCACCGAGGCTGAGGCCCGCCTCCACCCGCGCCGCAACATCATCACCCGCGCGCTGGGAATCGAGCCCACGGTGAGGGTCGACACCCGCGTGCTGCCGCTGGTGCGCGGCGATCGCTACGTGCTGTGCAGCGATGGCCTGGTCGACGAGGTCGACGACGCCGAGATCGAACGCCTCGCCAACGAGCACGCCGATCCACAGGCTGCCGCGGAGGCGATGGTGGCGGCTGCCAACGAACAGGGCGGACGCGACAACGTGACCGTGGTGGTGGTCGATGTGCTCGAGGGCGACGACCCCACGGCTCACACCAGCGAACTCGAGGTCGACCCGGCCTGGGCGGACCCAGCGCCCGATCGCCTCATCGATGCCGAACCGATCCATGCTGCCGAACCGTCTCACGCTGCCGGCGACGCAACGGGCGTCATCGCCGCGCCGCTGGCCGCGCCACTCTCGATGGCAGGTGGCGCTGCCGGTGGCCAAGTGGGCTCGCCGCGCCGTCGCGGCCTCGGAGTGCTGCTGTTCAGCGTCGCCCTCGCCGCCATCATCGTGTTCACGGTGACCCTGGTGCTCGTGGTGCGCCACAACGCCGACAACGCGCCGGCGCAGCCAACGACCACCACGTCCGCAGTGTCGACCACCACCTCCGCCGTGTCGACCACGACCTCCAGTACCCCGGCGTCCACCGCTCCCTGAGCCATGGCCAACTCTCCGCTCGCGGCCTCTCGCCGCAACTCGGAACTCGGACTGGTGGTGATGGCTGCCGCCATCACGGCCATCGCGTACACGTTGGCCGCGCTCGGCACGAACGCCGAGATACCGGCCCGCATCATCCCCTTCCTCGTGGCGTTGCTCGGACTGCTCCTGTCGGCCCACATCGCCAACCGCCTCCTCGCGCCGGGCGCCGACGGCACGCTGCTTCCGCTGGCGGTGCTGTTGAACGGCATCGGCTACGTGGTGATCGCCCGGCTCAGCACCCGGCTCGCGGGGCTGCAGACCACATGGACGTTCATCGCCATCGCCGCCTTCGCCGCAGTGCTGCTGTTCGTGCAACGTCCTGCCGACCTCGCCCGTTTCCAGTGGACGTTCCTGTTCCTCGGCGCGGCGCTGTTGATGCTGCCGCTCGTGCCCGGCCTCGGCACGAGCGTGGGCGGCGCTCGCATCTGGGTGAGCCTCGGGCCGGTCAACTTCCAACCCGGCGAGTTCGCCAAGATCGCCCTCGCCCTGTTCTTCGCCGGTTACCTCGCCGACAACGCCGAAGCCATCAAGGTGTCGGCGCGCACCATCGGTCCACTGCACATTCCCGACCTGCGCTATCTGCTGCCGATCACGGTGGCCTGGGCATTCGCCATCGCGGTGATGGTGGCCGAGAAGGATCTCGGCTCGGCGTTGCTGTTCTTCACGCTCTTCACCGTGATCCTGTGGGTCGCCACCGGCCGCGCCATCTTCCTGCTGGTGGGCCTCGCGCTGTTCTCGGTCGCTGCCTACGTCGCGTGGCTGTTGTTCGACGTCGTGCGCACCCGCGTCGACATCTGGCTCGACCCATGGGCGCGATACGAGGGCAAGGGCTACCAGATCGTGCAGGCGATGTTCGCCTTCGCGAATGGCGGCACCGGTGGCACGGGTCTCGGCCTCGGCAGCCCCACCAAGATTCCCGCCGCCAAGACCGACTACATCTTCGCCGCCATCGGCGAGGAGATGGGTCTGCTGGGCGCAACTGCGGTCCTCATCGCCTTCCTGCTGCTGCTCGGCGCCGGCCTGCGCGTGGCCATGGGTGCCCGGCAGTCATTCGACAAACTGCTCGCGGTGGGCCTCACGACCATCGTGGGCATGCAGGCGTTCATCATCATCGGCGGTGTCATCCGGGTGGTGCCGCTCACCGGCATCACCCTTCCGTTTGTCAGTTACGGCGGCTCGAGCCTGCTCGCCAACTGGGTGCTGCTGGCGCTGTTGGTGCGTCTCAGTGATCACAATGCCCGACGGAGCGGTGACGTGGAGGACGAGTTGAGCCCTGCCGAGCGCTGGACCAAGTGGCGCAAGGGTCGCGCCGAGACGAAGGCGGCACGCGCATGAACGCGCAGATCCGCAAACTCGCCGCCGCGCTGCTGGTGCTGTACCTGGCGCTGTTCGTGCAACTCAATGTGTTGCAGGTGGGCAAGCGCGATGCGCTCGACCAGCATCCGCTCAACAACCGGCAGACCATCCGCGACTTCAATCGGTACCGCGGTCCCATCGTCACCGCCGACGGCGTGGTGGTGGCGCAGAGCGTGCCCGCGCAGGGTGGCGACCAGTACCGGTTCCAGCGTCAGTACCCGCTTGGTGAACTGTTCGGCAACATCACCGGCTACTACACCTACAACTTCGGCAGCACGCAGGTGGAGAAGGTGCAGACCGACGTGCTGATGGGTGACACGGCAGCGCAGAAGGTCGACGGTGTGTTCGGCGGTGCCGACAATTCGGGCAGCGTGCAACTGACCCTGCGCGCCGATGTGCAGAAGGTGGCGGCCGAGGCACTGGGCAACCGTGAGGGCTCGGTGGTGGTGACCGACCCCAACACCGGAGCCGTGCTGGCGATGGTGAGTTACCCGCGTTACGACCCGAACCTCGTCGCCGACCACAACGCCGATGCGGCCGAGGCGGCACTGTCGTTCTACAACAACCTTCCGGGCAAGCCGCTGCTGGCGAACGCCTATCAGGAGAACTACATGCCGGGCTCGGCGTTCAAGGTGGTGACCACCGCCATCGCGCTCGAGAACGGTGCCACCACCATCGATCGGGTGTTCCCCGACGAGAAGGAGTGGCTGCCGCCGCAGACCAACGACCCCGTCCAGAACTATGGCGGCAAGACCTGTGGCGGCACGTTCGTGGAGGTCTTCTACCGCAGTTGCAACATTCCGTTCGCGCAGCTGGCGATCGAGCTCGGTGCCGACAGGATGGTCGAGGGCACGCGGGCGTGGGGCTTCGGCGAGCGGATCCCGTTCGACCTGCCGCGTGCGGCGTCGAGCAATTTCGAGAAAGCGAACGGCGACCTCATCGACTTCGCCCAGAATCAGCCGCTGCTGGCCATCGGCGGCTTCGGTCAGGCGAACGACAAGATGGTGCCGCTGCACATGTGCATGGTTGCCGCCACGGTGGCCGCCGGTGGCCGGATGATGCAGCCCTACGTGGTGGGCTCCACACTGGCCCACAACGGCAAGGTGCTGGGCCGCACCGAACCCACCGTGTGGAAGACACCCATCAGTGCCACCACTGCCTCCGCGCTCACCACACTGATGGTGGGTGTGGTGAACAAGGGAACCGGGAAGCCGATGCAACTCGCCAACGGCATCCAGGCCGCGGCGAAGACCGGCACGGCACAGCTGAACAAGACGGGCGAGCCGCAACGCTCGCACGCCTGGATCATGGGCTTCGCTCCTGCAGCCACGCCGCGCTACGCCATCGCCGTGGTGTTGAAGGGCACCAACGACGAGATCAGCGCCAGCACCGGTGGTCGCCTCGCCGGGCCGATCGCCAAGAAAGTGCTCGACTACCTGTTCAGCACCGAGGGCTGACCCACATGGCTCTTGACATTCCGCAGAGCCCCGAACGAACTCCCCGTGGCTCTGTGGGTATCCTCTCGTGGCGATTCCGCCCAGAAAGGCACGTGTGAGCGGCAACAGCGAGCGGAAAGTTCTCAACGACCGCTACGAAATCCAGCAGCGAATCGGACGCGGCGGCATGGCCGACGTGTTCCTCGCGCGCGACCTGTTGCTCGACCGACCCGTGGCCATCAAGGTGCTGTTCCCCGAGTACGCGCTCGACCCGAACTTCGTCGAACGGTTCCGACGCGAGGCACAGGCGGCGGCGAACCTCACGCACCCGAACATCGTCGGGGTCTACGACTGGGGCCGCTACGACA
>CAZQPJ010000037.1:0-13089 GCA_964595105.1 uncultured Bifidobacterium sp. | reverse complement strand
CGGCGACATGGCGGGCGCCGACCTTGCCACAACGCGGCATCTGTTCGACGTGTGCACCGAGATGATGGACACCATCCAGGGCGTGCCGCAGGTGGTGATCGCCCGAGTGCACGCGCTGGCGACTGCGGCCGGCTGCCAGCTCGTGGCCACCTGCGATCTCGCCGTGGCAGCCGAGAGTGCCTCGTTCGCCATTCCCGGCGGCAAGGGCGGTCTGTTCTGCCACACACCGCTGGTGGCGGTGGCCCGCAACCTCGGCCGCAAGCGAGCGCTGGAGATGGCCCTCACGGGCGACCCCATCGACGCCGCCACCGCGGCCGAGTGGGGCCTCATCAACCACGCCGTGCCCGATCACGAACTCCACGCCTTCACCAGCGACCTGTTGCGCCGGGCCACGCGCGGCAGCGCACGCAGCAAGGCGTTGGGCAAGCAGGGCTTCTACGCGCAGGTGGGGCTCGAGCAGTCGCTCGCCTACCAGTTGGCCGTCGACACCATGTCGAGGTCGGCCATCACTCCCGACGCGCAGGAGGGCATCGCCGCCTTCCTCGAGAAACGCAAACCGCACTTCACCGAACGCCCACAGGCCGACTGACCCATCTGGGTCGCTCGGACCAATCCGGAGGTCGCAGGTTGCGAATATACCCCCTAGGGGTATAGGGTATCGGCATGACCCCCGGCTATCACGACGACAAGCAGCAGGTGCTGTCGCGGCTGCGCCGCATCGAGGGCCAGGTGCGCGGCCTGCAACGCCAGGTGGAAACCGACACTTACTGCATCGACATCCTCACCCAGCTGGCCGCCGTCACCAAGGCCCTGCAGGGCGTGGGCCTGCACCTCCTCGACCAACACCTCCAGCACTGTGTGGCGGGCGCCGCCAGCAACGGTGGCCGCAGCGAGGAACTCGTCCACGAAGCAACGAAAGCGGTTGAACGCCTGCTGCGTTCATGAGCCGGGAACCGAACCACACCCACCAACGACTCCTCAGGAGGAGCCCCCACATGATCACCATCAATGTCCCCGGAATGACCTGCGGTCACTGCGAAGCAGCCGTGAAAAGCGAAGTCGGCCAAGTGGCCGGCGTTGCCTCGGTCGCCGTCGACCTCGCCACCAAGATCGTCACCATCGAGGGAGAGTCGCTCGACCTCGACGCCATCAAGGCCGCCGTCGCGGAAGCGGGCTTCGAGGTCGTGGGTTGACATGAGCGCATGGGGCCGACTCGTGGCGTTCCTGCTGGTGCTGCTCGGCACTTTCGGCACCGCCTACTCACTGGGTGAGAAGCTGCCCGGGCACAGCCACACTCACACTCACGGCCCCGCCTCGCTCGTGCCTCCGGGCTTCGAGAACAACGGCTACACGCTCATCACCGATGGCATCGCCACCGATGCCGGCGTGCGAACCGCCACCTTCCACCTCGAGAAGTCCGGCACACGCGTCACCAACTTCCCCGAGGTGCACGGCGCCCGCCTGCACGCGGTGCTCGTGCGGCCCGACCTGTCCGACTTCGCCCACGTGCACCCGAAGATCGGTGACGACGGGGCGTGGACCCTCACGGTCGATCAGCCCGGTCAATGGCACCTCGTGTTCGACACCACTCCCGACAACAACCCCGTGGTGGTGAGCGCCAACCTCGACGACGAGACAAAGGTCGACCCCACGCCGCTGCCCGACGCCGACGACGACGTGGTGGTGAAGGGACTGCACATCGTGCGCACCGGGCTCGACTTCACCGTCACGGCCGAGGACGGCACGCCCGCCACGGGGCTGGAGCCCTATCTCGGCATGGCAGCGCACCTCATCGCCGTGCGCCAGGGCGACCTCGCCTACGTGCACCTCCACCCGGCGATGGAGATGAAGGGCATGTTCATGTTCGGCTCGAAGCTGCCGCAGGCGGGCACCTTCCGGTTGTTCCTCCAGTTCGGCCTGCGCGGTGAAGTGGTCACCGTGCCGTTCACGGCGGTGCAGGCATGACCACGATCGAACACGTCGACCTCGAACTCACGGGCATGACCTGCGCCGCGTGTGCCAACCGCATCGAGAAGAAGCTCAACACGCTCGACGGCGTCACCGCCACCGTGAACTACGCCACCGAGAAGGCGAGCGTCGCCTTCGACGCCACCCAAGTGGGCCCCGACGAACTCGTGGCGGCCGTGGAGTCGATCGGTTACGGCGCAGCGATGCCCGCCACCACCGACCCCGACCAGCCCGATGCGTCCGAGGTGCGCCTTGCCGACCTTCGTCGCCGCATGGTGCTGGCCATCGTCCTCGGCGTACCGGTGCTGCTGGTCTCGATGGTCCCCGCACTGCAGTTCCGCGGCTGGCAGTGGGTGGCACTCGTACTGGCCACGCCGGTGGCCGTATGGTCGGCATGGCCGTTCCACTCGGTGGCGTGGCGCAACGCCAAGCAGGCCGAGGCCAACATGGACACGCTGGTGTCGGTGGGCGTGATCGCCGCCTGGGGCTGGAGCCTCTACGCCCTGCTGGCCACCGAGGCCGGCACACTCGGCATGAAGATGCCGATGTCACTGCTGCCCGCTCGCGGTGATTCGCACCACCTCTACTTCGAGGTGGCCAGCACCACCATCGCTCTCATCCTCGCCGGCCGCTACTTCGAGGTGCGGGCCAAGCGGCGGGCCGGCGGCGCGCTGCGGGCCCTGCTGGCGCTCGGTGCCAGCACCGCCAACGTGCTGCTCGACGACGGCACCGAGGTGGAACGCCCCGCCGAGTTGCTGCGCGTGGGTGATCGCTTCGTGGTGCGCCCGGGCGACCGCATCGCCACCGACGGCGAGGTCGAGTCGGGCGAGTCGGCGGTCGACACGTCGCTCATCACCGGCGAGAGCGTGCCGGTGGAGGTCGGCCCGGGCAGTGCCGTCACCGGTGCCACCATCAACGCCAACGGTCGGCTCGTGGTGCGCGCCACCCGCGTGGGTGCCGACACCGCGCTCGCGCAGATGGGCCGACTCGTGGAGGCCGCACAGAACGGCAAGGCGCCCGTGCAGCGACTCGCCGACCGCATTGCCGGCGTGTTCGTGCCGGTCGTCATCGTCCTCGCTGCCGCCACGCTCGGTTTCTGGTTCGCTCGCACCAACAGCATCACCGAGGCCATCGGGCCCGCGGTTGCGGTGCTCATCATCGCCTGCCCGTGCGCCCTCGGCCTGGCCACGCCCACCGCACTGCTGGTGGGCACCGGCAGGGGAGCCCAGATGGGCATCCTCATCAAGGGTCCCGAGGTGCTCGAGAGCACCCGGCGTGTCGACACCGTGGTGCTCGACAAGACCGGCACCGTCACCACCGGGAAGATGTCGGTGGCGGCAGTCCACCCGGCCCCGGGCGTCACCGAGCAGGAAGTGCTGCGACTGGCCGCCGCCGTGGAGTCCGCCAGCGAGCACCCCATCGCCAAGGCCATCACCGCCACCGTCGGTGCAGCCGACCGGCCCGAGGTGACCGGTTTCGAAGCCCAGCCCGGCGTCGGCGCACGCGGCACCGTGGAGGGCAGGCTCATCACCGTGGGGCGCGGCACCGAGGCCGGCATCGAGGTGCGCGCCGACGGCACACTGCTCGGCACCATCGAGGTGGCCGACACGGTGAAGCCCACCAGCGCGGCCGCCATCATGCGCCTGCGACGCATGGGCCTGCGCCCCATCCTGCTCACCGGCGACAACGCCACCACTGCCCACGAGGTGGCAGCCGAGGTGGGCATCGACACCGCCGATGTCATCGCCGGCGTGCTGCCCAGCGAGAAGGCTGCCGCCATCAGCACGTTGCAGGAATCCGGCCGTGTGGTTGCCATGGTGGGTGACGGCGTGAACGATGCCGCCGCGCTGGCGCAGGCCGACCTCGGTATCGCCATGGGCACCGGCACCGACGTAGCCATCGAGGCGAGCGACCTCACCCTGGTGCGAGCCGACCTCGACGCTGCGGCCGACGCCATTCAGTTGAGCCGCCGCACGCTCGGCGTCATCAAGGGCAACCTGTTCTGGGCGTTCGCCTACAACGTGGCCGCCATTCCGCTCGCCATGTCGTGGATGCTCTCGCCGGTGGTGGCCGGCGCCGCGATGGCCTTCAGCAGCGTGTTCGTGGTGAGCAACAGCCTGCGGTTGCGGCGGTTCAACGGCTGAGCACCGCGGCCTGCAGGCGACCCACCATCGCATGCCGATGGTTCGTGACCGTGCGAATGCTCACACCCAGTTCAGCAGCCATCTGCGGCGGTGAGCACTCGCCCAGCAACAGGCGCAGCACGTGTCGGTCGATGTCGGTCAGCACGTGGTGGGCCGCCGACACCACCTCGGCCAGTTCCGCATGGGCTGTGCGCACCTCCACGGCAGCACCATCGATCACCTCCGTCGGCACGAGGGTCACTCGACGGCGAGCGGCCCGGCCGAACGCCTGATACTCGACGGCACGCAGGATCCGCGCGGCCAGCTGCGGCTTCGTGTCGTCACCGATGGTCTGCAGCACCAACCAACCGGCGGCGAGCACCTCGTCGAACGCCGTCGCCCAGCCACCCTGGCGTCGAGCCCACCGCGCCGCCACACGGACGAACCCCGGCAGCATCCGCTGCAGCACCACCCGCGCCGCCAGAGGGTCGTGGCGTGCAAGGGCCACCAGTCGGCGCAGCACGTCGTCCGTGCCAGCAACCCTGCTGATGGCATCCACCACATCATCGAGGCAGCGGGGTGTGCTCACGACCTGCCACCCCACCGCATGCCGCACCGCGGCCGGCCGGTGGTTGAGGGTGCGCCACTCGAGGTCGAGAGACTCGAGCGCCGGACTGTACGAAGAACTCGTGGAGGAAGTCATCGTTGCACCGTCGGCGCGGCACGTCACCGCATGCCTCACCGCTCTGCTCACGCACAGGGTCACCGCTGTAGATTTCGGGCATGGCACAGCCCCTCCGTCCTCACGCGCGACGCCTCGTCATCGTTGGCGCCGCACTCGCCGCGCTGCTGGGCGCGTGCGGGTCGGGCCCCACGTATTCGCTCGACCAGGCCCTCAAGCCGTCGAAGAGCGATCTCGGCACGTCATTCCAGAACATCACACGCTTCGACGAGCAGGAACTCCAGGTTGCCGGAAGCGTCAGCCCATCGGGCGAACGGGCACGGCTGCGGCTCAACCTCGGCGGCGGCCTGTTCGGCAACGCGCCGATCGAGGCGATCGTCGACGTTCCGAACTCGGTGATCTACATGGGCAGTGACTTCTTCAAGGTGCTCGGAGCCACCATCACCACGCCGTGGGTGAAGGTCGACAAGGCCGCATTGGAAGCAGCGGGAGAAGACACCTCCTTCTTCGACCAACTGAAGGTCGACGACCCGCGCAACACCACCTCCCTCTTCGTCACGGCCACGGACGTGAAAGACCTCGGCATGGCGAACCTCGAGGACGAGGACCCGTTGCGGCACTACCAATTGACCGTGCCGAGCAAGGACATCGTCGCCAAGAACCCAGCGCTCGCACAGACCCTCGACTCAATCGAGGGAACACTGCCCGACGACATCGTCTACGACGTCTACGTCACGAAGAAGAACGCCATCCGCAACATCACCTTCACGCTCGACCTCGACGTCACCACGCTCACGAGCGAGGTCTGGATCGACGAACTCACCTCACCGATCGTGATCGACCTCCCCGCCGACGGCGAGGCGACCGACGCACAGGACATACAGGCGCCGACCGACACCGCCCCGTAACGGCACCCCAGTAGGCTCCTCCCCCGATGAAGCGCCGTCCTGCCCACTTCCTGCTGCCCCTTGCCGCGTTCGGTCTGCTCGCCTCGGCCTGCGGCGAGAGCGCCTCCACCCTCACCACGCTCCCGCCCGTGGCACCCCGCGTCGCGGTGACATCGGTGAAGGGCGACAACACCAGCGCCCTGCTGGCCGCCATCTTCGCCCGGCTTCTCGAGGATGCCGGCTTCCGGGTGGCCCGCAAGGACCCCGTCGAACTCGATCGCGCCGGCTACTACGCCGCGTTGCAGGCCGGTGAGTTCCAGTTGATCCCCGACTTCTCGGGTGACCTGATGAAGTTCCTCTACAGCCAGCCGGGCGCGCCCACCGCACCCACCACCGTGGTGCCGTCCGGTCCCGCCACCACCCAGGCACCCATCACCATTCCCACCACCACCGTGCCCCCCACCACGGTGGCGGGCGACACCGTTCCCGCCAGTGCTGCATCCACCACTCAGGTCCCCATCACGGCTGCACCCACCACCACGTTGCCCACGCCGGTGATGAACGGCCGCACCACGGCCGCCCAGGTGAAGGCCATTCGTGACGCCATCGCCTCGACCGTCGCCATCGACGACGGTCTGCTGGCCGAGAGCAAGCGTGTCATCGCCTGCACGGAGGCCGCCATGAAGGCCAACGAGAACACCCAACTCTTCACCCTCACGAACCTCGCCTCCATCGCGCCGAACATCCGGATCGGTGGTTCGGCCGAGTTCCTCGCCGATACCGAATCCGGCTTCCCGGCACTGCAGCAGTTCTACGGCGGCGACTGGGCACCCACCGTCACCGTCGACGCTGCGGGTCTGGCCGGAGCCATCGAGAAGGGCACTGCCGACTGCTTCGCCGTCGACTCGCTCGACCCGATCATCACCAACAAGAAGCTCACGATCATCGTCGACGACAAGGTGATGGTGCCCTCCAACGCCGCCATCGCCCTCGTGTCGAGCAGTGTCGCGACGCCCGATCTCATCGCCGCCATCGACACGCTCATCGCATCGCTCACCACCGAGCGTCTCAACCAGATGCTGGTGCAGGTGAACGGCGGCACGGCTCCCTCGGTGGTGGCCGACGCCTTCATGGCCACCCTCTGAGCCTGTCGGTCCGGGTCGAACCGGTTCAGTTGGCCCGGTTCACCAGTTCGGAGCGCTTGAGGATCGAGTAGTTGCGCTCGTGCTGGGTGATCCAGCCCAGCCTGATGAACGCTGCGATCGCCTTGTTGACGCGCTCACGCGAAGCTCCCACCATGCCGGCCAGTTCCTCCTGGGTGACGGGCAGCACGAAGTCGTCATGCCCCTCGCTCATCTCGAGGAGGCGCTTGGCGGTACGGCCGGTGACGTCGAGGAACATGCTGTCGGCCAACGCCACGTCCATGGTGCGAAGGCGGCGGGCCAACAACCGGCACACGCCCCACAGCAGGTTCGGGTCGCTGCGGAACGCGCTCACCACCGGCGCGAACGGCACGCAGAACACCACGGACGGCTCCAACGCCCGGGCCTGCGCCGAGCGAACACCCTCGTCGAGCATCGACATCTCGCCGAAGAGGTCGCCGGCATCCATGAGCGCCACCACGGTCTCGCGATGGTCGATCGGGTTCTCGATGGCAATCGCCACGCGCCCGCTCACCACCAAGTACAGCGCGTCGGCAACGTCGCCCTCGCGGAACAGCACGTCACCGCGCACCAGGTGCAGTTCGGTGCCCTGTGCAGCAATGTCGCGGACCACCGATGCTGGCGCCTCGGCGAAGAAATCGATGCGGGCAAGCAGGTCTTCGTGAGCCATGTCGGCCGAACGGTACTACCCTCGCCGACGTGTCGCCTCAGCAAGCCGAGCAAGTCTGGACCATCGTGGTCGCCGGCGGCTCGGGCACCCGGTTCGGCGGCCCGAAGCAGTACGAGGCCCTCGGCCACCAACGGGTGATCGATTGGGCAGTGGCCACGGCCCGGGCCGTCTCCGACGGTGTCATCATCGTGGTGCCCGCCGCCGACGCCGAACGAGAGGGTGGCGTGGCCGGGGGCCGCAGCCGTGCCGACTCGGTGCGCGCGGGGCTCGCCCAGGTCCCCCCTGCCGCCACCATCGTGTGCGTGCACGACGGAGCGCGGCCCTTCGCTGACGCCGACCTCTTCCGCAGGGTGATCGCCGCTGTGGCCACCGGCGCCGACGCCGCCGTTCCCGGCATCGCGGTGGTCGACACCATCAAGCAGGTCGACACCGCCGGCCGTGTGGTGCACACCCCTCCGCGCGCCGAACTCACGGCGGTGCAGACACCCCAGGCATTCCGTGCCTCCGTGCTGCGCGCCGCCCATGAATCCGACGGTGATGCCACCGACGACGCTGCCCTCGTGGAGGCTGCCGGTGGCACGGTGGTGGTGGTGGCGGGCCACCCCGACAACCGCAAGATCACCGACCCCGACGATCTCCGCTGGGCCAGACAGCATGTGCAGGGAGGCACCATGCACACCGACATCCGCGTCGGTCAGGGCTTCGACATCCACCGCTTCTCCACCGACCCGACGAGACCACTGGTGCTCGGCGGCGTGGTGTTCGAGGGCACGCCGGGCCTTCACGGCCACAGCGATGCCGATGCCGTGGCGCACGCCGCCACCGATGCGTTGCTCGGTGCCGCCGGGCTCGGCGACATCGGTGAACATTTCCCCGATACCGACCCGCAGTGGAAGGGCGCCAACTCGATCGAGTTGCTCCGCCATGCCGCCGCCCTGGTGCGCGACGCAGGCTGGTCGCTGGGGAACGTCGACTGCTCGGTGGTGTGCGAGGCCCCGAAGTTGGCACCTCATCGAGCAGAGATGCAGCGCCGGCTCAGCGAGGCCGTCGGTGCACCGGTCACCGTGAAGGGCCGACGCGCCGAGGGACTCGGCGCCCTCGGCCGACAGGAGGGCATCGCCTGTTGGGCGAATGCAATCATCAGCAGGGAGTCGACATCGTGAAACCGAAGAAGCCAGCACAGGGCGGGCCGCGCGGCCAGCGCACGTCCGGCACGGGAAAGGCCCGCAGCGGCGGAGCAGCGCGTGGCGCTAGCGGCGCTCAAGCGTCGGGCGGCGGCACAGGTGCACCGGGGGGTGCACGCGGTGGTGCCCGAGGTGGTGCGCGAACCAGCGGCACCTCGTTCTCCTCACGCGGAGCCGGTCGCACCGGCAGGGTGGCGGCACCCGGTGCGCCGACGGCACGGAAGTCGTCGGAGAAGACCCTCGGTGGCGAACAGGTGGAGGGTCGCCAGGCCGTGCGAGAGCTCCTCATCGCCGGCAAGCGGAAGGTGCACGAGCTGTGGGTGTCGGGCGAACTCGTCGAGACCGAGATCATCGGCGACATCGTCGACATCGCGCGCAGCATGCGCATCCAGGTCACCGAGGTCGCCCGCAAGCGTCTCGAGGCGCAGGCCCGCAGCGAAGCGCCTCAGGGTGTGCTGGCGTTCGCGGCACCGCTGGAGGAGGTCGAGCTCGGCACGCTGCTGAAGCGCCGCGGCACTCAGCCACCGTTCCTCGTGGCGGTCGACGGTGTCACCGACCCCGGCAACCTCGGCGCTCTGCTCCGCTGCTGTGACGGTGCCGGCGTGCACGGGGTGGTGCTGCCTCGACACCGGGCGGTGCACATCACGCCCACGGCTGCCAAGAGCGCCGCCGGTGCCGCCGAGCACGTGCCGATGGCGCTGGTGGGCGGCCTTCCCGCAGCGCTGGGTCGGATGAAGGAAGCCGGCATCTGGGTGGTCGGGCTCGACGACGAGGCCGACCGCAGCCTGTTCGACCTTGGTGATCTCGCCACCGACGCCATCTGCCTGGTGGTCGGCGCTGAGGGCAGCGGCCTCTCGCGCCTCACCCGCGACCGGTGCGACCTCATCGTCAGCATCCCAATGCGCGGGCGGCTGAGCTCGCTCAACGTCAGCGCCGCAGCGGCACTCGCCACCTATGAGGTCGCTCGGCACCGCTGAGGTGCCGCATTCCCGACGCCGAGGTCAGGCGCCGTCCTTGGGGCAGGTGACCTTCTCGATCCGCTGCGTCTCGAAGTCGAAGGTCGACCGGGCTCGGTCACCGAAGGTCGTGATGAAGTCGGTCAGCGACGACGTGTCGGCGGAGCACGAACGCTCGACCCTCGGGGCGTGCCGCAGCACCCAGTCGTTGCTGAGCCGCACCCACCCCCCGCTCACCAGCTCCACCACCGCGGGGAGTTCGATGGTGGCGTCGGGCGAACCGGGAACGATCGAGAACCACAGCACCGCATCGCCGAGCAGGTCGGCCGCCACCGTGCAACGGCCGGGTAGCAGAAGGTCGTCGCACTTCACCTCGCCGGGCGTACCCGCCTTCACCACCATCGTGCGAGCGCCGTCGAGCTGCAACGACAGATCGGCCGTGGTGACGCCATCCTTCACCTCGAAGCCGTCGGCGGCAGTGGCCTGGAAGATCCACTGCACCATGTCGATTCGACGACCGGTCGCCTGCGACGAGGAACTGGCCTCCGAGGGCTCGAGGCTGCGCACCACCATGGCCAGTGCGGCGGCACCGAGCAACGCGCCGAGGGCAAGCCAGAACCGAACCGTGAAGAACTGGCGCACACCCCGAGCGTAGGTCAGGCGGCCATTGCCGCGGCTGCAGCCCTGCCCGCTGCGGCACCGATGGCGTCGATCACTTCATCGGTGTGGCCGAGGCCCACGAACACGGCCTCGTAGGCGCCGGGAGCCAGCGCCACGCCCTCACCCAGCATCGCGTGGAAGAACCGCGCATACAGACGCTCGTCGGTGGTCTTCGCCTCGTCGAAGTTCGTGGGCACCGAACCCGAGCCGAAGTACATGCCCACCAACGTGCCCACCACCGGGAACGCTGCCGGCATCCCGGCCGCCGCGCAGGCGTCGGTCAGCAGACCGGCCAGACGCGACGCACGAGCGCGAAGCGTGTCGTACACCGCTGGCGTCAGTTCGTGGAGCGCAGCCCTTCCGGCAGCGGTCGCCAACGGGTTGCCCGCCAGCGTGCCGGCATGGAACACCTTGCCGAGCGGCGACAACGTTTCCATGATGTCGCGACGGCCACCGACCGCACCGATGGGTAGGCCACCGCCGATCACCTTGCCGAACGTCGTCAGGTCGGGACGAACCCCGTAGGCCTCCTGTGCCCCACCGGTGCCCAACCGAAACCCGGTGATCACCTCGTCGAACACCAGGAGCGCACCCACCCGGTCGCACTCGGCGCGCAGCCCCTCGAGGAAGCCCGGCAACGGCGCCACCACACCCATGTTCGCCGCAACAGGTTCCACGAACACGGCCGCCACCTGCTCGTCGAGCTCGGGCACCACGTTGTACGGCACCACCATGGTGTTCGCCACGGCGCTCGCCGGCACGCCCGCCGTACCCGGCAAACCGAGCGTCGCCACGCCGCTGCCGCCCGCCGCCAGCAGCGCGTCGGTGGCCCCGTGGAAGTTGCCGTGGAAGATCACGATGCGGTCGCGGCCGGTGAATCCACGGGCAAGCCGCACTGCGGTGCTGGTGGCCTCAGTGCCGGAGTTCATCAGTCGCACGCGCTCGCAGCCGGGCACGCGCTCGCGGATGGCCTCCGCCAGCAGCACCTCGCCGGGAGTCGGCGCTCCGTACGACGTACCGTTCGCCGCAGCAGCAGCGATGGCCCCGGTGACTGCGGGATGAGCATGTCCGAGGATCACGGCTCCGTAGCTCTGCACGAGGTCGATGTAACGGTTGCCCTCCACATCGAACACGTACGGTCCCTCCGCGCGCTCGACGATGTACGGCGTACCGCCCACCGCCTTGAAGGCACGGATGCTGCTGTTCACGCCGCCCGGAATCACTGCGGCCGAACGTGCGAACACCTCCGTGTTCGATCGGGGAAGGCCTCCGGGCAGATCGGTCATGCCTGTGCCTCGGCGAACCAGCGGGTGAGGTAGGTGAGAATCACGTCGGCGCCTGCACGCTTGATGGCCGTGAGGTGCTCGGTGGCAACCACGTCGTGGTCGATCCACCCATTCGCGGCAGCCGCCTTGAGCATCGCGTACTCACCGCTCACGTGGTACGCCGCCAACGGCACGTTCACCACGGCGCGCACGGCGGCGATGATGTCGAGGTAGGCCAGCGCCGGCTTCACCATCACCATGTCGGCACCCTGCGCAAGGTCGGCCTCCACCTCCACCAGGGCCTCACGCGCGTTGCGCCAGTCCTGCTGGTACGCCTTGCGGTCTCCGCCGCCGGCGATGGCACAGTCGACAGCGTCGCGGAACGGGCCGTATTCACCGCTCGCGTACTTCGCCGAGTAGGCGAGGATGGCCGTGTTGAGGTAGCCGGCTCCGTCGAGCGCTGCCCTGATGGCACCCACCTGACCGTCCATCATTCCGCTCGGAGCCACCACATGAGCTCCTGCATCGGCCTGCGCCACCGCGATGCGGCCATACAACTCGAGCGTCGCATCGTTGTCGACCGACGTCCGTGGATCACCGGCAGGGCCGTCGAGCACGCCGCAGTGCCCGTGGTCGGTGTACTCATCGACGCACAGATCCGACATCAGCACCATGCGGTCGCCGACATCGGCAGCGAGGTCGCGAAGGGCGAGCTGCATGATGCCGTCGGCGGCGTATGCCTGCGAGCCGATGGCATCCTTCGTGGCAGGAACACCGAACAGCATCACCGCACCCACGCCGAGATCGGCGAGCTGGCGCACTTCCTCACGGAGACTCTGACGCGTGTGCTGCATCACGCCGGGCAGCGAGGCGATCGGCTGCGGCGTGTCGATGCCTTCGCGCACGAACAACGGCGCAACCAGCGAGCGCACGTCGAGCCGGGTCTCGGCGACGAGGTCGCGGAGTGCGGCCGACGACCGAAGCCGCCGTGGACGCGAAACAGGGAAGTTGCCGTTCACGATTCGGCATCGTATTCGCGCTGCGCCCGGAACCTCCCCTCGGCGTGGCGATGACGGCCGCAGGCCACCGGTGATTCGGTAGGGTCATCGCGCATGGCTGTGCAGGCGTGGTTCTCATCCGGTGACGTCGACGTGGCACCCGGCAGCCGCGTCGTGCTGCTGCTCACGGTGATGAACCTCGCCGACACCACCGACACCATCGTGCTGACGCCCATCGGCATGCCGGCCGCATGGACCATCATCCGTCCGGCCACCCTCACCCTCTTCGGCGGCACCCAGCAGACCGTCGAGGTGGAGGTGTCGCCGCCGATGCTCGCGTCCACGGCTGCCGGCCCCACGGCACTGTCGGTGCGAGCCGTCCCCCAGCGCGACCCCGACAATCTCACCACCGCCGAGACATCGCTCATCATCGGCGACAGCTTCCACCGACGCATCAACGTTCTGCACCCCGCTCTGCGCTCGCGACGTCGCGCCGTGTACGACCTGATGCTCGAGAACCGGGGCAACACCCC
>CAZQPJ010000036.1:0-13201 GCA_964595105.1 uncultured Bifidobacterium sp. | reverse complement strand
ATGTCGACGTTGCGGGTGGACGTGAGGTGTGCCGGCACCTCGGGCCCGGTGGAGGTGACCACGTTGATGACGCCGGGCGGGAAGCCCACCGAATGCATGATCTCGGCGAGTTCGATGACGGCCAGCGGATCCTGCGGTGCCGGCTTCATCACCACGGTGCAGCCCACGGCGAGCGCAGGGGCGATCTTGCCGGCCATGTTCACGACGGGGAAGTTGTAGGGCGAGATGCAGGCCACCACGCCCACGGGCTGGCGGTGGGCGAGAGCACCGATGAGGCCACCGGGTGCGAGCGGTGTGGCCGCCGTGGGGGCCGGTGCCAGCGGGATGTCGATGTTCTTCATGGCGCCCAGCGCGTAGCGCTCGAACCGCTCGATGGCGATGGGCACCTGCATGCGCGAGCCCACCTGTGCGGTGGCACCGGTCTCGCTGATGATGAGCGGCACCAGGTCGTCCTGCCGGCGCCGCAGTTCGTCGGCCACCGCCTTCAGCAGTCGGGCGCGCTCGGCGGGGGGAGTGGCCCACCAGCCGGGCAGCGCATCCTGAGCGGCCTGCGCAGCTGCCTCGGCCTGCGCCACCGACGCCTGCGGGGCCTCGCCCACGACGGTGCCGTTCGCCGGGTTGATGATGGGGGCCGAGCCCTCGTCACCGTCAACCCACTCGCCACCGATCAGCATTCGGAAGTGTTTCGCCATGTGGCTAGGCTACATCTGACGGTCCGTCAGATTTTCGCTGGGGAGTTCGATGTACGACGAGGTCATCACGGGGGGAACCCTGTTCGACGGTACGGGCAGCCCGGGCGTGGCTGCCGACCTCGCCATCGCCGACGGTCGGGTGGTGGCCATCGGCGCCGGCGGTTCGCTGGCCGGTGCCGAGGCTCGTGTGGTCACCGATGCGAGCGGCCGCTACGTGGCACCGGGCTTCATCGACCCGCACACCCACTACGACGCGCAGCTGCTCTGGGACCCCACGGCGAGTCCGTCGAGCGTGCACGGAGTCACCACCATCATCGGCGGCAACTGCGGGTTCACGCTCGCGCCGCTGGTGCCCGGCGACGCCGACTATCTGCGTCGCATGATGGCCAAGGTGGAGGGCATGCCGCTGCCGGCGCTCGAGCAGGGCACCGACTGGAGCTGGGAGACGTTCGACCAGTACCTCGGCCGGCTCGACGGCGCCATCTCGGTGAATGCCGGGTTCCTCGTGGGGCACTGCGCCATTCGTCGTTACGTGATGGGCGGGGAGGCCGTGGGCAATGCGGCCACGCCCGAGCAGGTGGAAGCGATGCGCGCCGAACTGCGCTCTGCCATCGAGGCCGGAGCGCTCGGTTTCTCGTTCACCAACTCCACCTCGCACTCCGATGGTGAGGGTGAGCCCGTGGCGAGCCGCTGGGCAACGCCCGATGAACTCATCGCGCTGTGCGAGGAGACCGGCCGGCACGAAGGCACCACGCTGGAAGGGATCGTGCCCGGCTGCCTCGACCGGTTCAGCGACGATGAGATCGAACTGCTCGGTCGCATGAGCGCGGCGGCCAACCGGCCGATGAACTGGAACGTGCTCACCGTCGATTCGCGTGAGCCCGAGCGTGTGCCTCGGCAGATGCAGGCGTTCGACCGTGCCACCGCCATGGGCGGCAGGGTGGTGGCGCTCACGATGCCGGTGCAGGTGCCCATGAACATGAGCCTGCTCACCTTCTGTGGCCTGTGGCTGCTGCCGGGTTGGCAGGCCGTGCTCGGCGTGCCCGTGGCCGAGCGCATCGAGCGTCTGCGTGATGCCGACACCCGTGTGCGTCTGCTCGAAACCAGCAAGTCGCCCGAGGCCGGTGTGTTCCGCCGCCTCGCCGACTGGGGCGAGTACGTGGTGGGCGACACCTATTCGGCGGCGAACGAGGGGCTGAAGGGTCGCATGGTGCGCGACATCGCGGCCGAGCGCGGTCGGTCGTCGTTCGGCACCTTCCTCGACATCAGCATCGCCGACGACCTGCGCACCGTGTGGTGGCCCACACCACAGGACGACGACGACGAGTCGTGGCGGATGCGCGCCGAACTGTGGAACGACCCACGGGCCATGATCGGCGGCTCCGACGCCGGTGCCCACCTCGACCGCATGTGCGGTGCGCCGTACCCCACGCGGTTCCTGGCCGACTGCATCCGTGGTCGGCAGTTGGTGCCGGTGGAACAGGCCATCCGCATGATGACCTCGGCTCCGGCATCGCTGTTCGGTCTGCGTGACCGTGGCGTGCTGCGCGAGGGCGCCCACGCCGACGTGGTGGTGTTCGACCCCGCCACCGTCGGGTCCGAACCGGCCACGCTGGTCACCGACCTCCCGGGTCAGTCGTCGCGGCTCACCGCCGGATCGCACGGTGTCGACCGGGTGCTGGTGAACGGTGTCGCCATCGTCGAGCACTCGGTGGCAACGGGTGCCGTGCCCGGCACGGTGTTGCGCTCGGGTCGGCACACCTACACGGTGACGGCCGTCGGCTGACGGCGCGGCAGTGGACCAGCAGCCCTTCTCGCATCTCCTTGCGCCGGGCCGCATCGGCGGTCTGGACCTTCCGAACCGCGTGCTCATGCCCGCCATGGACATGAACCTGTGCGACGACGGCCGCATCACCGACGGCGAGGTGCACCACTACCGCGCTCGCGCGGCGGGCGGCGCGGCGATGGTGATCACCGGTTCGAGCGCGGTGGCATTCCCGGTGGGCGCCACCTCGCGTCATCAGCCGGGCCTCTCGAACGACGACTTCATGCCCGGTCTCGCACGCCTTGCCGATGCGGTGCACGAGGTGGGCGGCCGACTGTGCGTGCAGTTGTGTCATCACGGCAAGGTGGCCGGTGTCGACACCGCCGACGGCCGACCGCTGCTGGTGCCCTCCGTGCCCGTGCCGGGGTTTCCGCTCGACGCGCTGGCCGACAGCCCCATCGATGAACTCATGGGCCTCGCCACCGCCACGCAGGGCAAGCGGCAGACCCATCGGGTGGCCGACGACGCCGACCTTGCCGAGGTGGTGGAGCAGTTCGCCGACGCGGCCGCCCGGGTACAACGCGCCGGCGCCGATGCGGTGGAGGTGCACGCCGCGCACGGCTACCTGCTCTCCACGTTCCTCTCACCCGCCTACAACCAGCGGACCGATCAGTGGGGAGGCAGTGCCGAGCATCGCGCCCGGCTGACTGCCGAGGTGGTGCGTGCCGTGAGGGCTCGGGTGGGCGAAGGGTTCCCGGTGCTGGTGCGCATCAACGGCCGGGAGTTCGGCATCGACGGCGGGCTCGACGCCGCAACGGCGGCCGAGGTGGCACCGTTCATCGAGGCGGCCGGCGCCGACGCCATCCACGTGTCGGCCAACGCGCACAACCCGTTCGGCGACTTCACCGATGGTCCGTTGCCGTCGGAGCCCGCCAGCTACCGACTGCTGGCGCGTGCCGTGAAGCAGGCGGTGGGCATTCCCGTGGTGGCGGTGGGTCGCGTGCTGCCCGAGACCGCCGAGGAGATGCTGGCCGCCGGCGACTGCGACTTCGTGTCGATGGGGCGACAGCACCTTGCCGACCCCGACCTGGTGGCGAAGATCCGGGCGGGCGAGCGGCAGCGGGTGAGGCCGTGCATCAACTGCTACGTGTGCGTGGAGCAGAACTTCTTCGATGCGCCGCCGCGCTGCGCCGTGAACCCGACGCTGTGCGACGAGACCCGATGGTCGGCGCTGCGCGCGCCGGCGGTGACCGCGAGGAACCTGGTGGTGGTAGGTGCCGGTCCCGCAGGGCTGGAGGTGGCGCGCCTCGCTGCCGCTCGTGGCCATCGGGTGACCGTGCTCGAACGGTCGAGCGTCACGGGTGGAACAGCCGGGTTGTCGAGAGCGGTGGGCTCGCCCACGGCACCGTTCCTCGCATGGCAGTTGGCCGAGGCAGTGGCTGCCGGCGTGGAGGTGTGCACCGGGTTGGACGCCACGGTGCAGACGGTGATCGACCGCGCTCCCGACCTGGTGGTGCTGGCCACGGGTGCCCGGCGCGAGCGGCCGAATCTTCCGGGTGCCGACGACGCGCATGTGTTGCACGTGGACGAACTGCGGGTGCTGCTCGAACGGGGCGATGAGGTGGGTGCCGGGATGCGAGGGCAGCGTGTGGTGGTGCTGGGCGGTTCGCTGGTGGGGCTCGAGGTGGCCCGCATCGCGGCGGCCGCCGGCGCCGGGGTGACGCTGCTCGAACCGGGGCCGCACGTGGGTCGGCACATGGCCATGCCTCGGCGGTGGGCCGTGCTGCGTGAACTGGCGCGGGTGGGTGCCACCGTGGTGCGCAACGCGGTGCCCGTGGCAATCGACGCCGCAGGTGTCGACTTCGAGGCAGGTGACGAGGCCCGGCGAGTCGAGGCCGACCGTGTGGTGCTCACCGGTCTGGCCGAGGCGCCCGACGCCACCGACCTCGAGCTCGGGTTGGCGGCGCACGGCATCGAGGTGCGGCGCGTGGGCGACGCCGCCGGCGTGGGCTACATCGAGGGCGCCGTGCACGGCGCTTGGCGCCTTGCGGAGGAGATCTAGATGAGCGACACCCCGTTGATGACGATGGCCGCCATCGTGCGTGCCCGGGCCGACGACGACGCCGTGGCGTTGAAGGCCGATGGCCGCACCTACACGTATCGCGAGTGGGTGCAGTGCTGCGCCGAGCGCGCTGCATGGTGGGAAGCGATGCGTGACCCTGCCCGCCCACCGCACATCGGTGTGTTGCTCGACAACACCGCCGAGTTCACGATGTGGCTGGGTGCCGCTGCAGTGACGGGCGCCACCGTGGTGGGCATCAACCCCACACGACGCGGCGATCAGTTGGCGCACGACGTGCGCCACACCGAGTGCCAACTGCTGGTCACCGAGACCTCGTGGATCCACCTGTTCGACGGGCTCGACCTCGGCGTGCCGGAGCAGCGCGTGGTCGACGTCGATCACCCCACCTCTGCGGCCTCACTCGCTCGACACGCCGGTGCATCGCTGCCCTTCGCCGACGTGACGCCCAGCACCCAGTACCTGCTGCTGTTCACCTCAGGCACGTCGGGCATGCCGAAGGCGGTCATCTGCAGCCAGGGCCGCCTCGCCGGCGTGAGCCACGCCATGCTCGGCGTGGTGGGTCTCACTGCTGCCGACGTCACCTATGTGTCGATGCCGCTCTTCCATTCGAATGCACTGTTCACCGGGTGGGCCCCCAGCGTGCTGGCAGGTGCGTGCGTGGCGCTGCGCCGCAAGTTCTCCGCATCGGAGTTCATCGACGACGTGCGTCGCCACGGGGCCACCTACTTCAACTACGTCGGCAAGCCGTTGGCCTACGTGGTGGCCACACCGCCGCGGCCCGACGACCTCGACAACCCGTTGGTGCGCGGTTTCGGCAACGAGGCCAACGATGCCGACCTAGTGGCGTTCGCCGAGCGATTCGGGTGCCGTCTCATCGACGGGTACGGCCAGTCGGAAACGGGTGCTTCCATCGTGCGCGTGCCCAACATGCCCGCTGGTTCGTTGGGCATGGCGGCGCCGTCGGTGGTGGTGCTGAACCCCGATACCGCTGAGGAGTGCCCGCGAGCCCGGTTCGATGAGGGCGGTCGCCTGCTGAACGCCGAGGAGGCCATCGGCGAGATCGTGAACACGGCCCAGTCGACCTTCGAGGGCTACTGGAACAACCCCGAGGCCGAGGCGGAGCGGCTCCGCGGTGGCGCCTACTGGACCGGCGACCTCGCGTATCGCGACGACGCCGGGTTCTTCTACTTCGCCGGTCGCACGGCCGACTGGATCCGCGTCGACGGCGAGAACTTCGCTGCCGCCCCGGTGGAACGCGTGCTGGCCCGCTTCCCTGGCGTGGTGCTCGGAGCCGTCTACGGCGTGCCCGATCCGGTGGCGGGTGACCGGGCGATGGCGTCGTTGCAACTCAACGACGGCGTGGAGTTCGATCCCGCTGCGTTCGCGGCGTTCCTGGCACAACAGGTCGACATGGGGCCGAAGTGGGCGCCCACGTTCGTGCGCATCACCCCGCAACTGCCGCTCACCCAGACCAACAAGGTGCTGAAGCGAGAACTGGTGCTGCAACGGTGGGACTGCACCGACCCGGTGTGGGTGCGTGGCAGCGACGGCTCGTACCGCCGGTTCGAACCGGCTGATGCCGCAGCGCTGGAGGCGTCGTTCGTGGCGCACGGCCGACAGGCGGTGATCGGCCGATGAGGTTCTGCGTGCCCTTCCCGATGTTCCCCGCCGATCATGTGATGGCACTCGCGCCGGTGGTGGAGGCCGCGGGTTTCCATCTGGTGGCGGTGCCGGACTCGGCGTTCTTTCCCGAGACGGTGTCGGCCGACTACCCGTACTCGGCAGACGGTCGCCGGTTCTGGGCTCCCGACACGCCGTTCGTGGAGCCATTCGTGGCAATGGCGGCCATGGCTGCTGTCACCACTCGTCTGCGCTTCGTGACCAACGTGGTGAAGATGCCGCTGCGCGACCCGCTGATGGTGGCGAAGCAACTGTCGTCGCTGGCGGTGCTGAGCGGTGAGCGGATCGAGTTCGGGGTCGGGCTCAGCTGGATTCCGGAGGAGTTCGAGTGGGTGCGCACCGAGATGCGCACCCGCGGCAGTCGCCTCGATGAACAGATCGAGGTTCTCCGTCTGCTCTGTGGCGGCGGCGGCCCTCGATTCGTCGAGTACCACGGCCGGCACTACCACTTCGGTCGGCTGATGATGAGCCCCGCCCCGGTGGCGCCGGTGCCGGTGCTGGTGGGCGGTCACAGCGAACCTGCACTGCGCCGTGCGGCGCGGGTGGCCGACGGATGGATCTCGGTGCAGGCGACCACCGACGAGGTGAAGCGAGTGGCGGAACGCCTGGCCGAGCTCCGCGCCGAGTTCGGCCGCAGCGACGTGCCCTTCGACCTCAACTGCCTGCCGCTCGACATCGTGCCGGGTGCTGCGGGCAGGGAGGCGTACGCAACGCTCGCTGCGCACATCGAGGCGCTGGGCATGTCGGCGACGTTCCAGGTGGTGCCGTGGTACTTCACGGGCCGCGACCCGAACGACCTCGGAGTGCGGCGCGACGCCATCGCGCAGTGCGGCTCGGAGCTCATCGGCTGATGCCGCTCGATATCTGACGGAGCGTCAGATGTGGGTAACGTCGGATCCATGACCGCTCTCGGGTTCACTCCGTTCGACGCCGACAATCACTACTACGAGGCCACCGACGCCTTCACCCGCCACATTCCCAAGGGCATGGAACGTCGCTGCATGCAGTGGGTGGAGCTCGGCGGCAAGCAGCGTCTGCTGGTGGGCGGCAAGGTGAACAGCTTCATCCCCAACCCCACCTTCGATCCCGTGTCGAAGCCGGGCGCGCTCGACCTCTACTTCCGTGGCAAGGCGCCGGGCAGCGACATCAAGCAGATGTTCGGCGAGCTCGACCCGATCCTGCCCGAGTACCGAGACCGCGATGCCCGCGTGGCGTTGATGGAGCGTCAGGGCCTCGGAGGGGCGTTCTTCTTCCCGACGCTCGGCGTTGGCATGGAGGAGTCGCTGAAGCACGACGTGCCGGCGCTGTGCGCTGCGTTCTCGGCGTTCAACCGCTGGGTCGACGACGACTGGGGCTTCGCCTACAAGAGCCGCATCTACGGAGCGCCCTACATCACGCTGGCCGACCCCGACTGGGCGGTGCAGGAACTCGAGTGGGCCATCTCGCGCGGGGTTCGCGTGGTGGTGATGCGCACGTCGCCGGCTCCCACCACGTGGGGCGGCACCCGATCGCCCGGCGACGAGGTGTTCGATCCGTTCTGGGCACGCGCCGCCGAGGCCGGTGTGGTGGTGGCCTTCCACTCGGGCGATGCCGGTTACGGCAAGTACATCGACGACTGGGAACCCACGGGTGATTTCAAGGCGTTCCAGTTCTCGCCCATGCGCACGCTGGCCAGCGACCGCGCCCCGTTCGACATGTTCGCGGTGCTGGTGTGCCACGGCGTGTTCACCCGGCACCCGGCGCTGAAGACGGCGTCCATCGAGGCGGGCAGCGAGTGGGTGCCCACGCTGGTGAAGAAACTGAAGAAGGCGTACTCGCAGAACCCGTGGGCCTTCGCCGCCGACCCGGTGCAGCAACTGCGCGACCACCTGTGGGTGGCGCCGTTCTACGAGGACGACATCCGCACCCTGGTCGACACCATCGGTGTGGAGCGCGTGCTGTTCGGTTCCGACTTCCCGCACGCCGAGGGCCTCTCCGACCCGCTGTCGTTCGTGAACGACCTGCCCGGTTTCAACGACGACGAGATCCGTCGCATCATGTCCGACAACGCGCTCGAACTGCTGAACGGCTGATCGCCATGGCCATGCCCACCGACATCGGCATCATCGACTGCATGATCGGCTTCATGCGCACCGATCCGGAGATGAACTACGCGTTCTTCCGCGACAACATCAAGGACGAGGAGAGCAAGAACACCACCTTCCCGGTGGAGTACCTCTTCAAGGGCAACGTGCCCGGCGCCCTGCCCGACGGTCTCGACCCGGTGGCGGTGACGCTGGAGCAGATGGACCTGTACGGCATCGAGAAGGGCCTCATCGGCTGCGAGGACGACGTGAGCCAGCGTGCGCTCACCCAGCACCCCGACCGGTTCATCGCCTCCACCAATGTCGACCCCAACGACGTGCTCGGGTCGGTGCGCAAGATCAAGCAACTCAAGGCCCAGTTCGACATCCGCGCCGTCGGCACCTTCCCGGCGGGCTGCACACCGCAGGTGCCCATCAGCGATGCGAAGTGGTACCCGGTGTACGCCACGTGCGCCGAGCTCGGCATCCCGGTGTTCATCTGTGCGGGCATCCCGGGGCCGCGGCTGCCGAGCATGTGCCAGCACGTCGAGATGCTCGACATCATCTGCTACGACTTCCCCGAACTCACGGTCGTCACCCGTCACGGTTGCCAGCCGTGGACCGAGTTGATGGTGAAGCTGATGCTGAAGTGGCCGAACCTGCACTACTCCACCAGTGCGTTCGCGCCGAAGCACTACGACCAGCGCATCATCGACTACGCCAACACCCGTGGCGCCGACCGCGTGATCTACGCCGGTTACTTCCCGATGGGTCTCACGCTCTCGCGGATCTTCACCGACATGCCGCACGTACCGTTCAACGACAACGTGTGGCCCAAGTTCCTGCGCCACAACGCCGCACGGGTGCTGGGCATCAGCTGATCACCCCGGGTCGCAGGTGGGCCGACAGGTCGCCCACGTGCTCGATGCGCACCGACCGGTCGGCGAAGCGCCACGCGCCGTCGACCTTCTCGAACCGGTCGTGGTAGCGCCCGGCGATCACCACCTGCAGCGGTAGCGCAGCAGTGCTCTGCAGCACCGTGAAGTACGACCTGCAGGTGGCCGAGTCGCCGTGGAGGTCGAGGATCTGGTTGGTGGTGACGTGGGTGGTGCGCGGGCTGCCGTCGTGCAGCGCCACCGTGCGACGCATCACATCGCCCACCTGGGAACCCCGTTGACCGCTGGCACCCTCGAGGTGGAACTCGGCGTGTTCGAACAGGGCCGACACACCGTCGAAGTCGGCGTTGTCGACGCACTCGGCGTAGCGGTGCACGAGGTTGAGGATCTGGCGTTCGTCGCTGGGGTGGTTCACGAGACTCCTCGGTGCAGGCGGTGTTCGGCGTCGATGCGGGCGGCATCATCGGCGGTGAAGGGCGCGTACTCGAGTTCACGGCCGGGGCGCCACCACATCGGGTCGATGGTGTGCCACGTGTCGGCGCGCAGGGGCTGTTTGTTCACCTTGTTGTTGGCGGTGAGCGGCATGGTGTGCACCACCCGCACGAAGCGTGGCGCCCACTTGGTGCCGAGGTCTCGCTGCTGGGCCAGGAAGTGGGCGAAGCCAGCCGGATCGAACGCAGTGCCCGGCACCAGTTCGATGGCGGCCATCACCTGGTCGCCGGTGCGTGGGTCGGGTACCGGATACACCGCCACCATCACCGTTTCGGGCCATCGCAGCAGGATGGTCTCCACCGGCGCGGCGGAGAAGTTCTCGCTGTCGACGCGCAGACGGTCGGCGGCACGGCCCGCGAACCAGAAGAAGCCGTCGGCGTCGCGGTAGGCGAGATCGCCGGTCCAGTACCAGCCGTCGCGCAGGCGGTCGGCCGTGGCGGCCTCGTTGGCGTAGTAGCCCTCGAACACGCCGCCACCGGCACGGTTCACCAGTTCGCCGATGGCCTCGCCTGCGTTGGTCAACCCGCCGTGCTCGTCGAAACGCGCCGGTGGGCACTCGAGCCGTGTGTCGGGGTTCACCACTGCCACGTCGGAGCCGTCGTCGGGGCGGGGGCGGCCGAGAGCACCCCGCGGCGTGTCGGGCGTGCGCATGATCACCACCGCCGACTCGCTCGATCCGTAACCCTCCACCAGCGGGCAGCCGAACCGTTCGAGGAAGCGTTCGCGGTCTTGTGCCGATGCCTCTGTGCCGAATCCGAGTCGCAGCCGATGGTCGGTGTCGAGCGCGCCGGCCTCGGTGGAGAGGATGTAGGCGATGGTGCGGCCGACGTAGGTGAAGTAGGTGCAGCCGTATCGGCGTACGTCGGCAAGGAAGCCGCTGGCCGAGAACCGCCGCCGCAACACCACGGTGGCACCGGTGCTGAGCGCCGGGGCCCAACAGGCCATCAACGCGTTGCCGTGGAACAGCGGCATGCAGCAGTAGCACACGTCGGCCCGGGTGACGCCGTAGCCGGCCGCGGCTCGTGCCCCCGTGGCGGCCAGTCGTCCGGTGGTGCACACCACCGCCTTGGGTGCGCTGGTGGAGCCGGAGGTGAACAGCAGGAACAGCGGGGTCGCAGGGTCAGGCTCGCGGTCGGGGAGTGCAGCACCGGCGTGACGCTGCAGCAGCGCTGCGTACTCGGCCGAGTCGGTGATCACCACGGGCACGTCGAGGCGTGCATCGGCCAGCAGTCGGGCACCGGCCTCGTCGGTGATCATCATCCGGCAGTCGGTGTGCGCGATGTCGTTCGCCAGTTCGGCCCCTCGGCGCGTGGGATTCACGCCCACCACGGTCACCCCATCGAGCGCCGCTCCGCCGGCGAGAAACAGGTACTCGGGTTCGTTGTCGAGCAGCACACCCACGTGCCGCGGCCCCTCGGCGGGCATCAGTTCGTGCAGCACCGCCGCCCGCACCGCCGACTGCTGCACCACCTCGGCCCACGTGTACTGCCGGTCGTCGAACAGGTAGCCGGGATGGGTGTCGTCGCGCCGCGCCCGCAGCAGACCGGCCACGGTGGGCGATGAGGTCATGCGCCTATTTCACCACGACCGGGTTCACGGGGGCGCCGGCGCCGTAGCGCACCGGCTCGGGCGAGGCCGAGAGCAGGAAGGTGTAGCGGCCGTCGGCCGCGCAGTCGGCCGCCAGTTCCTCGAGGTTCCAGTTCTGGCCCTGCGTCAGACCCATGTCGACGAGATGGAGGAAGTGCACCGGCAGGAACGCATCGTCGCGCTCGCAGGGGAACACCTCGAAGATGAGGTTGTCGATCGCGACTGCTGCCACGTCGTGCCGGTGGAACCACTCCACCGTGCCGAGCCCGGGGCCCGGAGCGCCGATGGCGTACTTCATGCGCTGCCCCTCGAGGAACAGCTGCATGTGGCCGGTGCGCAGCAGCACCACGTCACCGGGTTCGAGCGAGGTGCGGGCCAGTTCGAGCGCTGCGTCGAGGTCTTCGGCGGTGAGTGCATGCCCTGGCGGAAGGCGGTCGACGCCGTGCACCCGGGCCACGTCGAGCAGCACGCCGCGGGTGAGCAGCGTGCGCACCAGATGGATGCCACAGTGCGAGGTGCCGTGCGGGCCGATGCCCGAGGCGGGGAAGCCGTTGTAGAGGTTGCCGCCGTACGACGCATGCGCGAGGCCGTCCCAGTGGGTGGCCGCCTGGGTGCCCATCACCACCCGGTCGTCGTGCCAGAGACGGTCTTCGCCGGGCTCGTTGGTGAGCGGGAACGTGAAGGGATGCAGCTCGGGGTTGGTGCGGCCCTCGACGAATCCCATCTGCGGGCCGTCGGGTCCCCACGGCAGGGCCAGGCTCAGTGCCCTGCCGCTGGTGGCGCAGGCCAAGCCGCGCCGGCGAGCAGTGTCGTCGATGAGGTTCAGGGTGCCGATCTCGTCGTCGGCACCCCAGCGGCCCCAGTTGCGAACTCGAGCGCCGAGTTCGAGCACCTCGGCGGGGAAGCCCACGCTCAGCCCTTGCGCCAGCGCCCGGTGGCCGGATCGAGCCGCAGCATGCGAATGGCGTTGGTGCGTGCGATCTTCGTGACCGTGTCGGCGGGCAGGCCGGTCACCATGTCGCTGAACAGCTTGCGCGTGTGCGGCCAGGTGGAGTCGGTGTGCGGGTAGTCGGTCTCGTAGGTGACGTTGTCGACGCCGATCCGGTGAAGGCTCTCGAGACCGTGCACGTCACGGAAGAAGCAGCCGAAGATCTGGCGGTGCCAGTAGGTGGACGGAGGCTCGGGCACGATGTCGCGCACGCCTCCCCACGCCCGGTGCTCCATCCACACGTCGTCGGCACGCTCGAGAATGTAGGGAATCCAACCGATCTGGCCTTCGCTGTAGGCGAGCTTCAGTTCGGGGTTGCGCACCAGCACGCCTGAGAACAGGAAGTCGGTGAGCGAGCTCATGGCGTTGCCGAAGCTGAGCGTGGCGGCCACCGCCGGCGGTGCGTCGGCCGACGTCGACGGCATCTGGCTCGACGAGCCGATGTGCATGCACACCACGGTGCCGGTTTCTGCGCAGGCGGCGAAGAACGGCTCCCAGTAACCCGAGTGCAGCGTGGGCAGGCCGAGCTTCGCGGGAATCTCGCTGAACGCCACGGCGGTGACACCGCGAGCGGCGTTGCGATGAACTTCCTTCACCGCCTCGTCGATCGACCACAGCGGAATGATGGGCAGCGGCACCAGGCGGCCGTCGGCGTCACCGCACCATTCCTCGACCATCCAGTCGTTGTAGGCATGCACGCACGCGAGCGCGAGGTCCTTGTCGGACGCCTCACTGAACGTCTGCCCGCAGAAGCGCGGCATGGTGGGAAAGCAGAGTGAGGTCTCCACGCCGTCGAGCGTCATGTCGTCGAGGCGGGCCTTGGGGTCGTAGCAGCCGGGCCGCATCTCGTCGTAGGTGATGGGGGAGGCGGTCATCTCGTCGCGGTCGAAGCCCACCGCAGCCACGTGCCGCTTGTGCGGGGCGATGAGGTCTTCGTAGATCCAGCAGTCGGCCT
>CAZQPJ010000035.1:0-13269 GCA_964595105.1 uncultured Bifidobacterium sp. | reverse complement strand
CTGCCCGCCAATGGCCGGTGCAAGCACCGCGGGAACGCGGGACATGACTTTGTTCCAGTCCTTGTTGCCGACGCCATTCAGGCCATGGCAGCCCACGCAGGCGGCCACAGGGCTGGGGCGGCCCTTGCCTTTGGTGAAGAGCTTCTCGCCTTGCGCCATCAGTTCCTGGGGCTGGGCTTCGTTAGCCTTCACCTTCTGCTGGGCGAAATAGGCGGCGATATCGGGCAGATCGGCCTCGCTCAGGGCCTGGGCCTGGGGTGACATCTGCTCGTTCTTGCGCCGTCCGGCCTTGAAGTCATAGATCTGCTTGACGATGTAGTCGGGCAATTGACCAGCCAGCTTGGGCCATTGTTCGGTGGGCGGCGGCAGCGCCATGCTGTTGCCGTCGGGGCCATGGCAGCCCACGCACCCGAGGGCGCCAGCCTGCGGTACGACGTGGTGGAGGGTTCGGTGGGCGTGGGCGTGTTCGACACGCCCGAGCGCGCATACGCCGTGGTGGTGCACGTCGACGCAGAGGGCACCGTGCGACTGGCACAGGTGGTGTGCAACTCCGACGAGACCACCAACAAGGCCCTGTGAAGGAGACGCCGTGAACGACCGCATCTACCTCCACGAGTTCATCGACATCATCGGTCAGGGGCGCGCCGCCTACAACCACCACATGACGGCCAACTACGGCCACCTCGCACGAACCGAGCGCAAGCTCTACTGCGTGGGGGTGTTCTCCACCGTGGGCTCCACCGAACGCTGGCCGCAGAGCACCAACCTGTGGGAGTACCGCGACGGCTGGGACGGCGTGGCCAACCACTTCCAGTTCGAGTTCGGCAACGCCAAGCACCAGGACGCCAACCTCGTCACGTGGTGGGCGGAGGCGGCGAAGTTGCGCAGCGGCGGCTTCGACCGCCTGCTCATCCCCTCGCACTACACGCCCACGCTCGACCAACTGCTGGCCGACGAGGTGCGCGGCGAGTGCTACTACCACGAGCAGATCGCCTGCGAACCCGGCCGGGCCGGCGAAGTGATCGACGCCATCGAGGCGCACCGCCTCGCCATCGCGGCGCGGTTCGGCTGGAAGCTGGTTGGCGCCTACCGCACGGCACTGGTGAACGATTCCGAGGTGATCGCCATCTGGGCGGTACCCACGTTCCACCACTGGACCCGCTACGAGTCGACGGTGGCCTCCGGCGCCGACGACGACGTGGTGGCGTGGCTGCAATCGGTGCGCGGCAGCGTGCGCGACTGGCGCAACAAGTTGCTGGTGGCCAGCGACCTGTCGCCCATCAAGACCGGGCAGATCCTGTAGCCGCAGGCAGCGGTTGCGCTACGGCGCCACCGAGAACAGGTCGGTGAACCCGGTCGGGTCGTGCCGACCCACGGTGCCGTGCTCGAAGATGCCGTATCCCACCTGACCGTCGCACGTGGCTCGGGCGATGTGGTCGACCACCGAGAAGGGCACGCGGCCCGCCACGGCGGGGTCGGTGAGGTCGTACTCCACCCGCTCGCACCAGCCTCGTCCGCGCCACTGGCCATGGCCCCAGTCGGGATCGCCGCCATAGCCACAGCCCACGTTGAGCGGCATCGAACCGAGCACCTCGACATCGACGGCGATGGGCCGACGGCTGCGGTCGGTGAGGTGGATGGTGGCGCCGGTGGGCGTGCGAGTGCCCGAGCGGTAGCGAACATCGACCTGCGGCCAGCCCATCTGGTCGGCGGGCCGGCCATCGGTCCAGAGGCGAACGGCATCGTTCAGCGTGCGCAGGCCGCTCGGCTCCTCCTGCAGGATGACCACGGTGGAGAACTCGTCGAAGCGCAGCGGAATCCAGAACCAGTGCAGCTTCGGCTCCAGCTCGGCCGCCCACCGGCCGGGCGGCTGGCTCTCACCCACAGGACGGATGCCCCACGACCGGTCGCGGGTGCCGGTGAAGTTCTCGTGGTCGAGTTCCCACTCCTCACCACCGGCGCGCACCACACCGGTCCAGCGGCCGATGCCGAGGAAGCGGCTGGCATCGAGAATTGCCCGGGTGCCCTGACGCATCACGTGGTGCGCCTCGTCGTGAATGGGCACGGCGGGTGTCCATTCGATGTCGCACGACACCTCGTCGGGCCCGCCCTCGCACACCACACGCACGCGGCGCAGCGGCTCGATCACCTCGATGCGCACGGGGCCGACCTCCATGCGCATGAGGTCGGTGTCCATCGCGTCGCTGGCACGCACCACGTGCTGCCGGTTGCCCACCCGCACGCAGCAGTACGCGTCGCGCACGCCGAGGTTGGGGTAGGTGCCGAACCCGGCGATCAGCTGCATGTCGACCTGACCGTGCGGGATGACGTGGAAGATGTTGCGGTCGTAGAAGTCCTTGTCGGTGGTGCCGACGTAACTCATCGACAGCGGCACCTGATGGATCGGGTACTCGTCGAGCGGGTGTGCCATTGCTGGTTCCTTCGTTGTCAGGCCCAACCGGCGAGCACATCGGCGATGTCGTGCTGGCCGGGGTGGCAGGGTGGCGTGGGTTCACCGGGAGTGCGCTCGAAACGAGGCGCCGGCACGGCTTGGGTGACACCGTTCAACTGGGTCAGCATGCCGCGCGGACCCGTGTGGTGGTGGGTGGCCACCTCGGCCGGTTCCAGCACGGGGCTGAGGCAGGCATCGGTGCCCTCACCCAGCGCACACCACTCGTCGCGGGTGCGGGTGAGGAACGCCTCGGCCAGGGCTGCCTTGCGGGCAGGCCATTCGGCACGGTCCATCTGTGCGGTCGGCTCGGGCAGACCCACGAGTTCGTACAGCGCACGGTGGAACTGCGGTTCGATGGCACCCACGGCCACCCACCGTCCGTCGGCGGTTTCGTACACGTTGTAGAACGGCGCGCCACCGTCGAGATCGTTGGTGCCACGTGCGCCCCACCGGCCGCGGGTGGCAGCGGCGAAGAACGGTCCGAGGATCATGGCGGCACCGTCGATCATGGCCGTGTCGATCACCTGACCGCGGCCCGAGCGCTCGCGTTCGAACGCTGCGCAGGCCACGCCGAACGCCAGCATCAGCCCGCCACCGGCGAAGTCGCCGAGCAGGTTGATGGGAAACGTGGGCGGTTGACCCTCGCGGCCGATCATGTGCAGCGCACCCGACAGGGCGATGTAATTGATGTCGTGGCCTGCCGCCTGCGCGAGCGGGCCCTGCTGGCCGAACCCGGTCATGCGGCCGTAGATGAGCCGCGGGTTGCGGCCGCACGCCACGTCGGGCCCCACCCCGAGTCGTTCGCACACACCCGGGCGGAACGGGTCGATGAACACGTCGGCGCGGTCGGTGAGCGCCAGCACCTGTTCGGCACCGTCGGCCGACTTGAGGTCGACCGCCACACTGCGCTTGCCGCGCATCATCGGATTGGTGGCCGTGCGACTGCGATCGACACGGGCGGCGACGTCGGCGCGTTCGACAGCGATGACGTCGCAACCGAGGTCGGCGAGGATCATGGCTCCGTACGGGCCGGGGCCCTGGCCCACCAGTTCCACCACGCGCAGGCCCGCCAGCGGGCCGCTCATGCCGACGGCGTCGCTTCCATGTCGTCGACGGCCACCTTCTTGGCCCAGCGGTAGTCGCTCTTGCCTGCTGGCGAACGCACCATCTGGTCGACGAGCGTCAACTGCCGCGGCACCTTGTAGCCCGCCACCAACCGGCGGCAGTGCGTCTGGATGTCGTCGAGCGTGAGCGACGCGCCCGGCACGGGTTGCACCACGGCCGCCACCTTCTCGCCCCATCTCTCGTCGGGCACGCCCACCACCACGGCGTCGAGCACACCCGGGTGTGCTTTGAGCGCGTTCTCGATCTCTTCGGGGAACACCTTCTCGCCGCCGGTGTTGATGCTCACCGAGCCACGTCCGAGCAGGGTCAGCGAACCGTGCTCGTCGATGGTGGCGAAGTCGCCGGGAATCACGTACCGCACTCCGTCGGGGCCGGTGACGAACGTGGCTGCGGTCTTCACCGGGTCGTTCAGGTAGCCCACGGGAATGTTGCCGGTGCGGGCGAGTCGGCCCACCTCGCCGGGCGCCACCGGACGCAGGTCGTCACCGAGCACGAACGAGTCGGGCGCCGCCGCCACCGTGGGGCCGCCCTTCATGGCAACACCCTTCGACACCATGGTGAGCCCGTTGGCACCACCCTCGCTCGAGCCCACGGCATCGGTGATGACCAGGTTGGGGAACCGATCGAGGAACCGGTCCTTGCAGGTCTGCGAGAACAGCACGGCGCTCGAACTGATGGCGAACAGGTTCGACAGGTCGTACTCGGTGCCGGGCTCGTCGAGCGCGTCGAGCAGTGGCCGTGCCATCGCGTCGCCGGTGATCATCAGCAGGTTCACCTTGTACTGCTGTGCGGTGCGCCACACCTCGTGCGCATCGAAACGCGCCCGCAGGATGGTGGTGTTGCCGAGGAAGCTCTGACCCATGAGGCTCCACTGGGTGGCACCGTGCATCAGCGGCGCCACCGGCAGCGTGGTGAGCGGAAACCCGTTGCGGCCACGCACCAGGAAGTCGGACGGGTCGTTCGCCTTCTCGCGGGAGCGCAGATCGATGCCGCCACCCAGTGCCATCACCACGTCCTCGTGCCGCCACACCACACCCTTCGGCATGCCGGTGGTGCCACCGGTGAAGAGGATGTAGTGGTCGTCGTTCGACCGTTGGGGGAAGTCACGCGCCGGCGAGTGCGCGGCCAGCGCTGCCTCGAAGTCGGGGCCGATCACCAGCCGAGGCAGGTCGGGTGCGACCGCCGCTGCCCGCTCCACGAACTCGGGCTCCACCACGAGGTACTTCAGCCCCGCATCGTTGAAGAGGTACGCGAGTTCGTCCTCCACGTAGCGGTAGTTGATGTTGATCCAGATGGCGCGCAGCTTGAACACGGCCCACAGGGTCTCCACCCACTCCATCCGGTTGAGCGCATAGATACCCACGTGGTCGCCCGGGCCCACACCCTGCGACGCCAGGTAGTGAGCCAGCCGGTTGGCCCTCGCATCCATCTCGGCGAACGTGCACTGCTGCCGCTCGTCGATGAGGCACACGCGGTCGGGCCATTCGTCGACGGCCTGTTCGAACAGATCGGCGATGTTGAAGGTGGTGGTCATCGGGTGGCTCCGCTTCTCTGCTGGTGGGTGCGTGAGTAGTGTCCGGGCGTCGAAAGGGGACGCACATGTCGGGCACCGAGCATCTGGTGGTGGAACAGGTGGGCCACACGCTGGTGGTCACCATGAATCGGCCTGAGGCCAAGAACGCGCTGAGCTCGGCGATGTTGGTGGGCATGCTCGACGCGTGGGAACGGTTGAACGCCGACGACGACCTGCGCTGCGCAGTGCTCACCGGTTCGGGAGGCTCCTTCTGCACCGGCATGGACCTGAAGGCGGCGGCCGGTGACGGCGGCCCCAACCCCTACGCCGAGCGTTGGGCGGCCGACCCCGACCTTCACTGGAAGGCACTGCTGCGGCACCTTCGCCTGCGCAAGCCGCTGATTGCTGCGGTGGAGGGGTATGCCGTGGCAGGTGGCACCGAGATCCTGCAGGCCACCCACCTGCGCGTGGCAGGCCAGAGCGCCACGTTCGGCGTGTTCGAGGCACGGCGCGGCCTGTTCCCGGTGGGCGGCAGCACGGTGCGACTGCAGCGCCAGATCGGATACACCAACGCGCTCGAGATGCTGCTCACGGCGCGGGCCTACACCGCCGAGGAGGCACTGCGGATCGGCCTCATCGGCCACGTCGTGCCCGACGGGCAGGCGCTGGCCAAGGCCATGGAACTGGCCGACCTCATCTGCGCGAACGGACCGTTGGCGGTGGAGGCGATCCTGCAGTCGGTGCAGGAGACCGCCTCGATGAGCGAGGCCGACGCGTTGGCGCGAGAGTTCGAGATCGGCTGGCCGATCTTCGCCACCGCCGACGCCAAGGAGGGTCCGCGGGCGTTCGCCGAGAAGCGGCCCCCGGTGTGGCAGCGCCGCTGACGGACCCACCTCCACCTACGGCTTGTCCTTCCCCACGAGCCACATCGCGAAGAACTGCGAACCGCCGCCGTAGGCGTGGCCCACGGCCTTGCGAGCACCCGCCACCTGGTGCTCACCGGCCAGACCCATCACCTGCATCGCTGCCTCACCGAAGCGGATCATGCCGCTGGCGCCGATGGGGTTGGTCGACAGCACGCCACCCGACGGGTTCACCGGCAGCGACCCGTCGAGGTCGGTGATGCCGTCCTCCACCAAGCGCCAGCCTTCTCCCTTCGCCGCGAAGCCGAGGTTCTCGAGCCACATCGGCTCGAACCACGAGAACGGCACGTACATCTCGACGGCGTCGATCTCCTCGGCCGGGTTCGAGATGCCACCCTTGCGCCACAGGTCGGCGGCGCACATCTCGCCGGCCGCGGGGCTCACCTGCTCGCGTCCTGCGAACATCGTGGGCTCGCTGCGCATGGCCGTGGCGTGGATCCATGCCACCTGCTTCCCGGTGGCTGCCACGTGCGCATCGGCCGCGTCCTCGGCGGCCAGCACCAGCGCCATCGCCCCATCCGACGACGGGCAGGTCTCCACGAACCGGATGGGGTCCCACAGCATGGGCGACTCCATCGCCTTCTCCAGCGTGAGGCCTTCCTCGTGCAAGTGCGCGTACGGGTTCTTCAGCGCATTGCGGCGGTCCTTCACGGCCACCATGGCACCGATGTAGCCGGGCACCGAGTACCGGGCGATGTAGCTGCGCACGATGGGCGAGAAGTAGCCACCGGCACCGGCGTGAACGGGCATGCCGAAGGGGATGGGCACCGACAGCGCCCACATCGCGTTGCCGTCGCTCTGCTTCTCGAACCCGATGGTGAGCACCCGCTTGTGCAGCCCAGCCATCACGTGTTGCGCCGCCACGATGGCGGTGGATCCGCCCACCGACCCGGCGGTGTGCACCCGGAACACCGGCTTGCCATGGGCGGCCAGCGCGTCGGCGAGCCACAGCTCGGGCATCACCACGCCTTCGAGCATGTCGGGTGCCTTGCCGATGACGATGGCGTCGATGTCGGCCAGCGTGAGCTGAGCCGACTCGAGGGCCCTGTCGACGGCCTCGCGGACGAGGCCCCCGATCGACACATCGGCACGGCAACTCGTGTGGTGGGTCTGCCCCACACCGATGACTGCACAACGAGTGGCCATCACTCTCCCTCCATCACGGCAACGAGGTTCTGCTGCAGGCACGGCCCGCTGGTGGAGTGGGCCACCGCACGATCGGCCGTGCCGGCGTGGATGCGGGCCGCCGCCTCGGCGAACCGCACCAGCCCGGCAGCCATCTGCGGGTTGGCGGCCAGAGCGCCACCGCTCGGGTTGATCGACGTGCGAGCGGGGTCGAGGCCCATCGCCGCGGTGAGCAGGAGTTCCTGATGCGAGAACGGTGCGTAGATCTCGGCCACGTCGATGCGGTCGGCCGACACACCGGCGTGATGCGCTGCCACCGCAGTCGATGCCGACTCGGTGAGCGAATGCGCCCCAAGACGCTGGGTGTCGATGCGATGGTCGATGCCGCGGATCCACGCCGGACGGGCGCAGAGCCGACTCGCCGCATCGTCGGCGGCCAGCACCACGGCAACGGCGCCGTCGACCGGCAGGCCGATGTCGTGGGCACGCAGCGGTGCCGTGGAATGCGGCCGTGCCAGCAGGTCGTCGGCGGAGACTGCGTCGCCCCATCCCACGTACGGGTTCGCGATGCCGCCGGCGATGCTGCGGGCCGCCACTTCGGCCATGGCACGCTCGGACACCACTCCGGCCTCGATGCACGCCTGTGCCTGCACGGCAGCCACACCCGACGCACCCGGCCACAGCGGCGCCATGAGGTAGGGGTCCATCTGCAGCGTGAGGATGCGGTCGATGGGGCCGGCAGTGGTCTTGCCGTTGGCGAACACCACGGCGGTGTCGCACTCGCCGGTCTGGATCTTCACCCACGCCTCGTAGAGCGCGAGCGCACCGTCGCCCTCGACGTGGCTCTCGACGATGGGCGGCCACGCACCGATGGCGTCAACGGCCGACACGAAACTGAACGGCTGACCGCTCATGTAGTCGCAACTGCCATGGCACCAGAACCCCACCTCCTTGCGGCCGAGACCCGCGTTGGCGAGCACATCGCGGATGATGGGGGCGATGAGTTCCACCGAGGTGAGCCTCGTGTGGCGCTCGTACGGGCGCTGCGCAGTGGCGACGATGGCGACGTTGCGGTTCATGAGGTGGCCTTCAGGCTGGTGACGTCGGCCTCACCGGTGGGCCGGAAGTAGCGGATGTTCTCGAGCGTGGGCCCCCATTCGGAGCGGTCCTTCCACACGGGCTCGACCCGCATGCCGATGCGCACCTCGTGCGCCTCGCACTCCTGGATGAGGTGCTGCATCGAGATGTCGGCGCCGTCGAGCACGATCTGCGCCGCCACGTAGGGAATCTTCACCTGCTGACCGAGGAAGGGCACGTTCACGACGCAGAAGGTCGACACCGTGCCACGCGGACCGACCTCGACCTCCTCGCCGAGCGGCGCCGCACACCTCGAGCACACGCCGTTGCGGGGCGGGAAGTAGACCTGCAGGCACTCGGTGCAGCGGCGCCCGATGAGGTGGCCGTCGATGAGGCCCTCGAGGTGAGCCGACGCGGCCGGACCGGCCGACCATTCGTAGGTGACGCCCACGGGCTGACGCAGGCGGAGGACGTCGTCGGTGCTCATGACGCCACCACCTCGAAGCAGGCGATGTCGGTGATACCGCCGGCACGCTCGGCTGCCCAGCGGATGGCCACACGGGTGCCCACACCCATGGCATCGGGCGAACCCGCATCGACGGCGTGGAACATCTCGACGTCGGCACCGTCGAGTTTCACCAAGGCCCACGCGAAGGGGTGCGACAGCGGCTGGTCGGGCTCGGGCGCACCCTGCCACGCCCATGCGCTGACGGTCCCCTGCGTGCCCACTTCGACCCACTCGGTGCACGGGGCACCGGTGACCGGGTCGAACTCCACCGGCGGCACGAACACACGGCCATCGGACCCTCGGGTGCCTTCCACGCGACCCTCGCGGAGCGATGTGAAGAACCGTGCGAGCGTGGTGCCCACGGTGCGCGAATACGGGTAACTGAGCAGCAACGGCGCCGTGAAGCATCCGTCGTCGGTGCGCTCGTACGAGGTGGTCCCCCCAGACATGCCCGAGTTCTATCACGGCAACCTCGGTATCTGACGAGCCGTCAGAAACGGTTGTGCTACGTTCGGCGCAACATCAGTCTCCTGGGGGGAAGTGCAGATGGCTCAGTTGCGTACCCGCGTCATGGCAGTCGTGTCGGTTGCCGCGTTCGTGCTCGCTGCGTGCGGAAAGGACCGTGAGGCAGCACCCACCAGCACCGCGGCACCGATCACCACCGACGCGCCGGTCACCAGCGGTGGGTCGACCGACAGCACCACGGCGGTCACCGACACGACGGCACCAGCGGGTCCCACGTTCGGCGATGCCGCATGGCCGTGCGGCAAGGGCGACGGCGCCAACACCGACGACGGCAGCGAGGTGGGCGTCACGGCCGACTCCGTCACCATCGCCACCGGCGACGATGCCGGCTACGCCGGATCCCCGGGCCTCAGCCACGAGATCACCGACGCGATGAAGGCCCTCGTGGCCCAGTGCAACGAGCTCGGCGGCATCAACGGTCGTCAGATCAAGATGAACTACTACGACGCCAAGCTGTTCGAGGTGCCCGCCGCCATGCAGGCCGCCTGCGACGCCGGCACGTTCTTCCTCGTCGGCGAAGGCTGGGCCTTCGACTCGAACCAGGAGGAGATCCGACTCGGCTGCAACCTGCCCGCCGTGCCCACCTACACGGTGAGCGCCGCCTTCGCGCACGGCAAGGACGTCTACATGGGCGTGCCCAACCCAGCCGACGAGACCACGAGCGCCTTCTTCGCCCAGATGGCGAAGTTGTTCCCCGAGCAGGTGAAGCACGTCGCCACGCTCACCGGCGCCTTCAGCGCCACGCAGGAGACCCGCGACCGTCTGGTGGAGGTGGCGCCGAAGTTCGGCTGGGCGTTCAGCGAGTCGACCCTCGAACACAACCCGCTCGGCGAAGCCGACTGGACCCCGTTCGTGAAGCAGATCGCCGACTCCGGCGCCCAGATGCTGTCGTGGCAGGGCACCTGCCTGCCGCACCTGCTCAACGTGGCCCAGGCGGCCAAGGCGAACGGGCTGAACCTCACCATCGTCGCCGACTCGAACCACTACGCCCGTGAGTGCGCCGACGCCAACACCACCGGTGCCCTCGACAACATGCACATCCGCATGGCCTTCATCCCGTTCGAGGAGGCCTCGGCCAACAAGGCCACGCAGGACTACCTCGACCTCATGCAGAAGTACGGCGGCGACGTGGCCATGCTCGGCGTGCAGGCTGCCTCGTCGTTCCTGCTGTGGGCAACGGCCGCCAGTGCCTGTGGTGCCACTCTCACCCGGGCGTGCGTGCTGCAGAACCTCGCCGGCATCCACTCCTGGACCGGTCAGGGCCTCCACGCCGAGACCGACCCCGGCTCCAACCATCCGCCGAAGTGCGGTCTCATCATGAAGCTCGTCGGCAGCACCTATTCGCGGGTCACTCCCGCCGAACCCGGTACGTACGAGTGCGACGATGCGTGGATCTCACCCATCACCAACACGCCCGGCCTGCTCGCCGCCAAGCTCGACGCCAACCGGATCTCGCAGCAGTTCGCCGCCGGCTGACGCCGCCGCAGGGCCATGTCCGACTTCCTTGCGTACACGGTGCTCGGGGTCTGCCTCGGCGCGGTCTACGCAATCGCTGCGACGGGGCTGGTGGTCACCTACTCAACCACGGGCGTGTTCAACGTGGCGCAGGGTGCCGTGGCCACCACGTGTGCGCTCGTCTACTGGCAGTTGCACATCGGCTGGCACCTCCATGCGCTCATCGCGCTCGCCATCACCGTCTTCGTCGCAGCGCCGCTCATCGGCATCGCACTCGAAGTGGTGGTGATGCGCGGGCTTCGCGACACCAGTGAGGTGACGCGACTCGTCATTCCCATCGCCGTACTGCTGGCGCTCACCGGAGCCTGCACATGGGTGTGGTTCCGCAACGGCTCACGGGCCATCGTGCCGCTGAAGTTCTTCGGCGAGAAGAACGTGAAGATCCTCGGCCAGGCCGTGTACTACCACCAGATCATCGGCGTCGTCATCGCCATGGCGGTGGTGGCGCTCCTCTACGTGGTTCTCTACCGCTCGCGACTCGGCGTCACGATGCGCGCCACGGTCGACGACCGCCGCCTCCTGATGCTGAACGGCGGCCGGCCCGACCGAGCGGCGATGGCCAGTTGGGCCATCGGGTCAATGCTCGCCGCGCTGACGGGTGTGCTCATCGCCCCGCAGCAGGGAGCGCTGCAGGTGTTCGCCCTCACCCTGCTGGTGTTCGATGCCTACCCCGCTGCGGTGGGTGGTCGGCTGAAGAGCGTGCCGCACACGCTCCTGTGGGCGCTGGTGCTGGGCCTCGCCCGTGAGTACTTCGACTGGATCTCCGACGCCGGACAGCGATGGCCGCTGGTGCACAACCTCCGCAACGCCGTGCCCGCCATCCTGCTGTTCGCCGCACTGTTGTTCCTGCCCCAGAGCCGCCTCCGCGGCGCGGTGGTGACACGCACCCGCGAGCGGTTCCACGTGCCCACTTCCCGTCAGGCGTTCGCCTGGGCGGGTGTGCTCGTCGCCGTGGTCGCGATGCTGCAGGCCCTCATGAAGGGCGCCGCCATCATCAGCCTCGCCAACGGCATGGCGCTGTCGCTGATGGCGCTGTCGCTGGTGCTCCTCACGGGATACGCGGGAGAGATCAACCTCGCGGTCTACACCTTCGCCGGCGTGGCCCTCATCGTGGCGTGGCAGTTCGATGTCGGCCCCGACGGCCTCGCCACCAAGGAGAGCCTGTCGCTGAAGGCCGTGGTGTTGGCCATGGCGGTGTGTGCCGTGGTGGGCGGCGTCATCGCTCTCCCGGCACTGCGGTTGAGCGGCCTCTATCTCGGCCTCGCCACGTTCGCCTTCGGCATCATCGTCTACCAACTCGTCATCTCGCAGACGCAGCCGGTCGACATCTCCCTGTTCGGCAACGAGTACACGGTGAACCTGTTCAACACCGGTTCGCTCACGGTGCCGCGCCCGAACTGGCTTGGCATCGACTTCCGCGACCAACGCTCGTTCCTGATGCTGATGACCGTGATGTTCGCCGTCATCGGCATCGGCCTCGTGCATCTCCGCCGCAGCCCGTATGGGCGCATGGTGGTGGCGATGAAGGACAGCCCGGCAGCGTGCGCCACGCTCGGCATGAACATCGTGCGCGTGAAGCTCGCCGTGTTCATGCTCTCGTCGGCCATCGCCGGGCTCGGCGGGCTGATGTGGGCGGCCCAGATGCGCACCGTGCCGAACAACAGCAACTTCGACGGGTTCTCCAGCCTCCTGCTGTTCATGATCGCCGTGGTGGGTGGCATCGGCTACGTCAGCGGCGCCCTGTTGGCCGGGCTGTTCCTCAGCGTCATCAGCGTCGCCATGCCCGACATCTTCGCCATGCTCGGCCACGACTACCCGTCGCTGAAGTGGCTGTTCGTCGGGCTCATCGGCAACTTCACCAAGTTCGTCGGACCGGCGATGGTGGGCATCCAACTCGGCAAGAACCCGAGCGGTATCGCCCAGCAGGTGATGGATGGGTTCCGCCCCCTCACGCGAGCGCCACGAGCCCTCGCTGCGTGGGCGATCGGCGCGGTGGTGCTGTGGTTCGTCACCTGGCGCGGCGTGATGAGCAACTGGACGTTCGCCATCGTGCTGATGGTGTCGGCACTCGTGGTGCCGCGGCTCATCATGCGGGCCCGGCCCGACCGTGTCGCCCACCTCCGTGTGCCCGAAGTCGAACACCCCGACCTCATCGGTGTGGCCCGCCCGTTCACTCGCACCGACCGAGAGCACTTCGACCGCATGCTGGCGTTGCCGCGTGTCGAGGGCGGTGCATGACGATGGCCCTGCTCGAATGCACCGGCCTCAACGTCGCGTTCGGCGGTGCGCAGGTGCTGAACGACGTCAGCATCACCGCCGAGGCCGGCACCGTCACCGGCCTCATCGGCCCGAACGGGGCTGGCAAGACCACCCTGTTCAACTGCATCACGGGCCTGCTGCAGCCGCAGTCGGGTGTGATCCGACTCGACGGCGACGACATCAGTTCGCTCAGCCCGTACCGCCGCACCCGACGAGGCATCGCCCGCACCTTCCAGCGGCTCGAGCT
>CAZQPJ010000034.1:0-13388 GCA_964595105.1 uncultured Bifidobacterium sp. | reverse complement strand
TGGAGATGGACAACGGCACGTACTACCCGAAGCCGATGAACTGTCCGATGCACTGCCTGATCTTCGGCGGCCGCCAGCGCAGCTATCGCGAACTGCCGCTGCGACTGTTCGAACTCGGCACGGTCTACCGCTATGAGCGGGCCGGCACGCTGCACGGGCTGATGCGCATCCGTGGCTTCACCCAGGACGACAGCCACATCTACTGCACCGAGGATCAGTTGCAGGCGGAGATCGCCTCGTTGCTCGACTTCGTCATGAGCGTGCTGCGGGCCTTCGGTTTCACCGACTTCACGGCCAACCTGTCGACGAAGGACCCTCAGAAGTACACCGGCACCGACGAGAACTGGGACCGCGCCACCGAGGCATTGCGCATGGGGCTCGAGAAGTACGGCCTCGACTACCGCATCAAGGAGGGTGACGCCGCCTTCTACGGTCCGAAGATCGACATCGACGTGAAGGACGCCATTGGTCGGAAGTGGCAGCTCAGCACGATTCAGTGCGACTTCAACCTTCCGGAACGCTTCGAACTCGAGTACATCGCCGCCGATGGCTCGCGCCGCCGTCCCATCATGCTGCACCGAGCGCTCTTCGGCTCCGTCGAGCGGTTCTTCGGGGTTCTCCTCGAACACTACGCAGGTGCGTTCCCCACGTGGATGGCGCCGGTTCAGGCGCGCGTGCTGCCGGTGGCGGGGGCGCATCAGGCCTACGCCGACCAAGTGGTCGAACACCTTCGCGCTGCCGGCTTCCGTGTCGATCTTGCGGATTCCAGCGACCAGTTGGGCAAGCGAATCCGTGCGGCGAAACTCGAGAAGGTTCCCTATGTGCTGGTCGTGGGCGACGACGACGTGGCAGCGGGAACGCTCGGGGTCAACCCTCGCGGTGGCGAGGTGCAACGCGGTGTGTCGCTGGACGATTTTGCCATGCAACTGGCGAGCGAGGTCACCACGCAGATGGCAGCGGTCTAGGTCAGACGCCCGACTGCACGTGCTTTGCGGCGTTTTGGTTCCAGGACGCCACGAGGATGCCGAGTGCCTCTGCCCTCACGGGTCGACCGATGTAATACCCCTGCGCCATATCGCAGCCGACGGCGCGGGCGAGGTCGAACTCCTCCTGGGTCTCGACGCCCTCGGCGACCACCTTCAGGCTCAGCGCTGCGCCGAGGTCGACCGCTGCCTTCAGCATGTTCGCCGCATGTTCGATGCCCGGGTTGCTGGCGCGTACGAACCGCCGGTCGGCCTTCAGATCGGTGAACGGCAGTTCACGAAGGCGATGCAGCGTCGAGGTGCCCGAACCGAAGTCGTCCATCGCGAGGTGGAATCCCTTGAGCCGGAGCCGAATCAGCACGTCGAGCGCATCGGCGAGTTTGCTCACCTCGGCCGTCTCGGTGATCTCGAGGGTCCAGCGGTCGGGTTTGGCCGCGGCACCGAGTATCGAGTCGGCGACCTCGGGCAGGTCGAGGTTCGACAAGTCGAGCACCGAGATGTTCAGCGACACGCTCTGGAGTGCCGAGACTGCAGGGACATAGCGCCGATCCTGCGCGGCGCGGGTGAAGACGATGTTGAGGAGCTCGTACGTGCGGCCGGCCTGCTCGATGAGCGGCACGAAGACCTCCGGCGACAGCTTCTCGCCGCCGTCGTCATCGATGCGCACCAACGCCTCGGCGCCCACGACCCGTCCGTGCTTCAGGTCGACGATCGGTTGATACAGCAGATAGAAGTCGCCGTTGTCGAGCGCGCGCATGGCACGGCGTGTGGTCTCATCCTCGCTGTGCTCCTCGTCGAGCGACTGGCTGCGCTGTGGCTTCAGCACTGCCTCGATCTCGTCGATGCGCGCCGGTTTGCTGCAGGCTCCCACCACGTTGAAGCCGCTGAGTTCGGCGACCCGGCGGGCGCCTTGCAACACCGATAGATCGGCGCCGGTGAGCAGCACCAGGTTTGCGCCGGGTTGACGGTCGGCGAGGTCGCGCATCACCCTCATCCCGTCGGTCTCTCCGAGCGAGAGGTCGAGCATCACCAGATCGTGTCCACCGCCGACGAAGCGAGCCATGTCGGCCGGGGTGGAGGCGATGTCGGTGAGGTAGTCGAATGCGCGAGCGATGTCGGCGATCAGTTGGCAGATGGCAGGATCGTCGTCGATGATCAGCAGGCGCGGGCGTTGTTCGGTCATCGCTGCCTCGCCTCGTCCGGAGGGCTCAAGCGCTTTCCGAGGTGGCTGCTGACGTTGGCGGCGAGGTCGTCGCGCGAGAACGGCTTGGCCAGCGTGGCGACACCGGCCGCCTGAAGAGCCTTGATGCGTTCGCTGAAGCCGGTCATGAAGATCACCAACAGGGAAGGGTCGCGTTCGACGAGTTGACGGGCCAGTTCGAGTCCGTCGATGTCGGCGCCCAGATTGGCATCGGAGACGAGCAGTTCCGGTCGGAAGCTCTGGGCGATGCGAATGGCGTCGTCGGGATTGTTCGCGACCTGCGTCTCCATGCCCAGGTCGGAGAGCCATCCCGCCACCAGGTCGGCGAGAGCGGCTTCGTCGTCGACCACGAGTGCCTTGGTGGCGGTGCGAGCCCTCGGGGCGGGCACCGCGTCGGAGGCCTCGACGAGCGCCGGCGGCAGGAAGATGCTGACCGTGGTGCCGACACCTTCGGTACTGTCGATGGCTGCCCACCCACCGCTCTGCTGCGCGAACGAGTAGACCGTCGACAGGCCGAGGCCTGTGCCGCTGCCGAGTCGTTTCGTGGTGAAGAAGGGCTCGAAGGCTCGAGCGAGGACGTCGGGGCTCATTCCCTTTCCAGTGTCGCGCACCGAGATGGCGACAGCGGGCACCGCCTCGCCACCGACGGGCGCTGCGACGCAGTGCTCGGCGCGTATCTCGAGCGTTCCGCTGTTCTCCATGGCGTCGCGGGCGTTGAAGACGATGTTGAGGAGACCGCTCGAGAGACGTCCGGGGTCGACCACCACATCGAGGTCGTCGTCGACGGCGACGAGCTCGAGGTGGTGAGACGGGCCGAGTGCCTGTTCAACCAGCGGTCGGATGTCGTTGAAGAACTGACGGAGATTCAGGGGAACCGCCGTCAGAGGTTGGCTGCGGGCGAGTGACAGCAACGACTTCGCGACCGTCGCTCCTCGTTCGACGGCTTCGATTGCTCGTTGTACGTAGAGGTGGGTCTGCATGTCGCCGCTGATCTTCGGCTGACGCTCCAGCATCTGCAGATATCCGAGCGTGATGAAGAGAAGATTGTTGAAGTCGTGTGCAAGCCCGCCGGCGAGCACGCCGATCGCTTCCATGCGCTCGGACTGGGCCGTGCGCATCGCTCGGTCGCGGTTCTCCGTGACGTCGACGCACTGCAGGTACACGAGTGTCGGGTCGGGGAGCGGTCGAGCCTCGATCTCGAAGATTCGCATGGCGTGCGTCGGGTCGGAGGGGTCGCTCCAGACGTGTTGGATGCTGCCCGTGGTGCCGAGTCTCGCCGCATGCACCAGGGACGTCACGGCGCTCACGGTGTCCCGCTGGCCGTTCCACAGGGCTGCGGAGGTGATCACGTTGCCGGGCGAGAGTGCGTGTCGGTCAGAGTTCGACATCACCACTCGGTCGTGCGAGTCGATGATGCTGGTCCACCCAGCGGAGCCTTCGAGAGCAGCGCCCAGCAGTGCTTCGCGGCGGATGCGTTCGTGCTCACGTCGACCGCGGTGGTTCCCGTTGACGAGCACCATCGTCCCCAGGAACAGCCCGATACCGAGCTCGACGAGGAGGATGAGGCGCCGGGTGTTCTGCGGTGTGCCGAAGTCTCCGCGGCGTTCGACGAGGGTGATGAACGTCGAGCTGTTGAGGAGCGACTCGTTCACCGCGCTCGTGCCCCTGACGGGAACCGGCTCGTCGACCGCCAGACCGAAATCGGCCGGCGGAGAGCCGCTGGGTCCGCTGGTGGTCCAGATCGGCTCCACCTTCGTGTCCCCAAGTCGTAGGAACAGCGTCGCCACTGCCTCGCCCTTGAAGAGGACTGTCGGCATGGAGGGCGAACTGAGCACGGACGGAATCGAGACCACTGCCGTGATGACCGACACGTGCTGCGTACGTGGTGCACCTTCGGGGAGGGAGGCCGGCTGGAGATAGATCATCACCGGACTGGTGCCGAGTGTCGGGTGGGGGAGCGTCGCAAGGCCTGCGTAGGTGAGGATCTCGTCTGCAGCGGCCGACATCGTCGGCTGTGGGTGGTCGATCATCCAAGAGGTGAGGGCAGCGTCGAAGTCGGCACCGAGGGAGCCCACCGATGCGCGGACATCGATGGTTCCGTCCGATTGCACATCGAGGAGCTGCGAGGCGACCAGTGATTGGTTCGCGAACACGATCGGCCGGATCGTGGTGTCGAAGTTCTCCTCGGTCACAGGATCCTTCGGGTTGGTGACGCGGAAGACGATGGATGCGACGGGCTCGCCGGACGCGCTCAGGAAGGCATTGGTGGTCGACTCGGCTGCTGCGGTGAGCAGTGCTTCGTCCTGTCGTTCCCAGACGGCGACGGTGGTGAGCGACGAGACGACCGTGGCGAAGGCAACCAGAGCGGTGAGGAAGAGAGGGCTCGCCTCGCGTCCTCGCCGTGGTCCCTTCACCGTCACTGCGGCGAGAAGCAGGCCGGCAAGGATCTTTGCGGACTCCAGTGTCTGGGCACTGGAGTTCGGCGCCGTGGACGGGACGGCGGCAGAGTGGAGCAACCCGGCGACGATGGCCACAGGTGCCAGCGCCAATAGGCGGACCACGGCCCTGGAGGGCAGCGTGCCGTTGCGGGTGTCGCGACGCAGCACCGCCGCCGCGAGCCAACTGGCGGTGACCGCCGCCAGAGCCGCAACGATGTGCCTCAGGTCGTGGTGGCGAAGCGCAGTGCCAACCAGCGAGAAGATGCTGGCGGTGATGCCGGCCAGGGACGACCTCGTGGCGGCAACCGCGACGACGGCGATGTCGAGCCGCAGCGGGCTCGGCCAGAAGCCGAAGCCGAGCGCAGCGCCGTTGAGAGCAACGAAGCCCAACACCTTCCAGAGGTGCGACAATGGCGAGGCCGGCCAACTGACCTCGTGCTCGTTCGTCAGAGGGGCCGCCATGTTCGGCCCCCGATCAGCAGGCGTACGAGTCGTTCTGCGGCGTCGTGCGATCCCACAGCGACACGGTACCCGACAGGGTCACTCGTGAACGCGTGGCGAGCTCCTCCGGACCCTGCTCGGTGCTCACGCACGAACTGGTCGGCGTGTTGACGATGGTGGAACGACCGGCGCTGACGACCACGACCCGCTTCTGGAAGGGAACCTCGACCCGATCCTCGGCGCCGGAGTCCATCTCGACCACGCCCATCTCGACCACGACCGTGGTCGAGATGTTGCAGTCGATCTGCAGCGACCCGGTGACCTGGCCCGACCTGAGCGTCGGCGCCAGCGCCTTCACCGTGCAGGTGAACTTGCTGAACGATGCCGTTTGCGTGGCGAACGCCGATGACGCGGGAAACGATGCCAGCGAGACGGCGGCAACGGTGGCCCTCAGCAGTCGGGACGTTCTGGTCACGCCTCAGGTTTAGCGCATCCCGTGGTGGACAACCACCCATTGCCACCGGAAATGACCCTAGGTTGAGAAAGTCACGCAAAATGACACACAGAGAGTGGTATTTTCGGCGCACAACGTCGGCGCTGTCGGTATCCGTGGTGGCGGTCAGCAGGCGAAGCTGTCGTTTGCCGGTGCGGTGCGGTCGTAGGCCGAGGTGAGGCCGGAGAGGCTGACCCTGGTCTTGCTCGCGTATTCCTCGTTGCCGGCCTCGGTGCTGATGCAGGCGACCGTGCTGGTGGCGATGGTGTACGTGACGTTCTTGGTGGCCGTGAACAGCGAGGTCTTCACGGGCATCAAAACGGTGGCGTCCTCGACGGTGCCGTCGAGTTCGACCACGGTGACGGTGACGGTGATGAGGCTGGTGGCGGTGCAGACCACGGTGGCCGAACCGGTGAGCTGCTTCGTCGCGGTGAGGGTGGGGGCTTTCGCCGTGACGGTGCACTTGGTGGTGCCCGAGCCGACCGAGGTGGCGGCAACAGCCACGCCACTCGGCAACAGCACGGCCAGCACGCTCAGCGCGACCAGGGAAGCTCGTCTCCAACCCACGGGACCATCATGGCGGAACTTTCACCACTTTGCACGTTGAATCTGTCACTTGCCGTGTTCTTGACCGAACCTGAAGGTTTCCGTGGTGGCGATCTCACGAAGAGTGATGGCAGGTGTCGCGCGGTGTCAGCAGGCGAAGCTGTCGTTTGCCGGTGCGGTGCGGTCGTAGGCCGAGGTGAGGCCGGAGAGGCTGACCCTGGTCTTGCTCGCGTATTCCTCGTTGCCGGCCTCGGTGCTGATGCAGGCGACCGTGCTGGTGGCGATGGTGTACGTGACGTTCTTGGTGGCCGTGAACAGCGAGGTCTTCACGGGCATCAAAACGGTGGCGTCCTCGACGGTGCCGTCGAGTTCGACCACGGTGACGGTGACGGTGATGAGGCTGGTGGCGGTGCAGACCACGGTGGCCGAACCGGTGAGCTGCTTCGTCGCGGTGAGGGTGGGGGCTTTCGCCGTGACGGTGCACTTGGTGGTGCCCGAGCCGACCGAGGTGGCGGCAACAGCCACGCCACTCGGCAACAGCACGGCCAGCACGCAGGCGGCGGCAGCGAGGCGAAGGCGAATGGTCACGCCTTTGTTGTACCTCCGCCGAAGGTCTGGGCAGTAGGTACTTCTGTCACTTCGTCGCACTGGTGGCCATTTCGAGGAGGTCGAGGAACGTGCGGAGGTCGAACGGCTTGGTGATGTAGCGGTTCGCCCCCTGCTCGAGCGCCGCCCGAGTTGATTCCTCCGTGGCATCGGCGCTCAGCATGAACACGGGGAGGTCGGCCAGCGCATGGTTGCGGCGGATCGCGGTGAGCACGTCGAGGCCCGTGCCGTCGGGCAAGTGGAGATCGAGCAGGACGAGCGCTGGGTGGAGTGAGTTCGCGGCCTCGATGCCATCCGCCACCGTGCCCACCACCTTCACCCGTCTCCCGGGCAGCATCGCCACGATGTTCTCGACGAGCGATGCGTTGAGGGGTTCGTCCTCGACGTAGAGGATGAGGCCTCGGTCGCTCTCGCTGGAACTCTCGCGGCCTTGGTTCGACGCCGGCAGGTGCAGCGAGAACGTCGCGCCGGTTCCGAGCTCGCTCGCAACCGTGATGTCGCCGCCCATGGCGGTGGCCAGCGTCCGAGAGATCGACAACCCGAGGCCCGAGCCGTCGGCTCTGCTGTTGCCGAGGCGTTCGAACGGCATGAACACGCGCTCGTGCTGGTGCGCAGCGATGCCGGGCCCTTCGTCGGTGACCGAACACTGTGCGTCGCCGCGTGTGCCGCGGCCGATGTCGATGGTGATCGTCTGGTCATCGCCGCCGTGCTTCGCCGCGTTGGTGATGAGATTCACCAGGATCTGGGTCACACGTTCCGGGTCGGCGATGGCCTCCAGCGTGGTGTCGCCGGTGACGTTGACGGAGCAATGGTGCCGCTCGAGCGTGCCCCCGGCGACCGCGAGTGCCGACTCGACGAGGGGCGCGAGGCGCACGCTCGAGATGCGCAACTGGTGGGCGCCGGCATTGACGTGTGCGTAGGCGATGAAATCGGTGCACAGTTCGTTGATGAAGTTGGCGGCGGTGACGATCTTCTCCGCCATGTCGCGCTGGTGGGGGTCGGCGATGCCGAGCGAGAGGAGTTGAGCGAATCCGGCGATGGTGTTGAGCGGTGTGCGGAGTTCGTGGCTCGCCAGTGAGAGCAGATTCGTCGCGAGACTGGCCGACTGCTCCGCCGTGAGGAGAGCTTCGTCGCGGAGGGTGCTGGCGGCAGCGAGATCACTGATGTCGACCACCACGGCCGTGCTGCCCGCGAGCACGCCGTCGGCGTCGAGGACCGGACTGGCGTGAATGCGGACCTCGACGAGGCGTCCGTCCCGGTGGCGAAGGCGGGCGTCGTAACTGTCGCTGCGGCCTTCGGCTCGACGGCGGAGACCGCTGAGAATGAGGTGATGGTCGGCTGGCTCCACGAAGTCGAGCAGGGGCCGACCGATCAATTCGGGCGACTCGACCCCGATGATCTCGTGCATCCGCGGATTGGCAGAGGTGGTGATGCCGTCGCGGTCGAGGGTCCAGATGCCCGCATAGAGGATGTCGGTGGAGACCGAAGGTGTACCGTTCACTCTGGGCGACCTTATCGGAGGGCGGCCCTCCTCGTGGCGGCCCGAGCACACTACGTGGCCGCACCACTCCCATGATCGACCCCGAATCCACCAACTCCGTCTTCCCGGCCTCGCTGGCCGCAGTAACCCCTGACGGGCGTCTGCTGCTCGACAGCGAGGGCCTGGCGCAGGCGGTCTACCTCTACAGCCCGGTCTTCGACGGGCCGGGAGACGAGATCGTCGATCTGATGATCGTCGAGATGAACGAGGCAGCGAAGCGTCTCCGGCTCGCCACGCACATTCGGCCCGGGGTGTTGGCGAGCGAGGTGTTCGTCGACATGGACAAGGCGCTCGACGCTGCGAACGCGGCGTGGCGCGGCACCGATGCAGTGGCCTACGACATCGAACGTCACAGCATGGTCGGGGCGCAACCGATCGTCGTCCACTACGAGGTGTCGACCATCAGGGCCGGTGATCGACTCGTGCAGGTGGCGGTCGACCACACCACCGTGGCCGAACTCGAGAGCGCGGAGATGCGTTTCAAGTTGATGGCCGACGGAGCAACCGATGGGTTGGTGCTGCTGTCCGTCGATGAGGCCACTCGAACTCATCTTGTCGCGTACGCCAACCTTGCCGCCCGGCAACTCGAGCCGGCGATCCGCGTGGGCGAGCCTGCGCCGAGGCGCATCGTGCCGGTGTCGGAAGAGTCATGGGGCGGCCGTGGAGACGGAGCGCCGTCGGTGGCGCTGGTCGATGTGGAGTTGGCATCGCGGCGCGCCTCGCTCGAGTTGAGATTCGTCGACGTCGGCAACGACATGGTGATGCTCACTATCCGCGAGATCACCACGGAGGCTCATGCGAGAGCAGCGCTCGAACGCAGCGATCGCGTGTTGCAGGCTGTGGGTGCTGGCTCCTTCGGTGTGATCGCGGTGTACGAGTGCGTCGTCGAGGATGGGCGTCTCTCCGACCTGTCACTGGCCTGGACCTCGGAGGGCGAGGCGCTCGATTCGGGGCATCGGTTGTCGCCTGCGGACGTGGTCTCGGCAAGCGAGCTGGTCGACCTCGCCAGGTTGATGTGGCGGACCGGTGAGACGAGACGCCACGGTTGGGTATCGGTGAACGACGACGGTGTCGAACGTGCCGTCGAGTTCACGCTGGTGCAGGCCGGTGATCGATTCGTTCTCGAGTTCGTGGAGCGCACCGATGAGTTGCGGGCACAGACAACGCTCGCGATGGTGCAGGCGGGGCTCGAGGCCCAGCAGTCGTTCGTCTCGCGCATCAGCCACGAATTGAGATCACCGCTGAACGTCATTCACGGCTACAGCCAGCTGATGGCGCAGATGGGGCTTCCGGATCTCGCCGCTCGACATCTGTCGGTGATCGAGCGCGGCGTCGAACGAATGGTGCAGGTGGTGGACGACCTGTTGCTGCTCGGGCAGATAGACCAGGGGTTGCTGCACATCGACCTCCAGGCAGTGCCGTGCGACTCGCTGGTGGCGTCGCTCCTCACCGGAGCCTCGCGCTGCCAGTGGTGGGTGGAGGGAGCGCTGGTGCACGGCCCTGCCGTCGATCACGTCACGCTCGTCCGTACCGACCCGGTTCGATTCACATCGGCGGCACTGTTGGTGGCGGAGGCGTCGGCCGCAGTGCAGCACGGGATCGAAGTGGCGCTCTTCGCCCGCGGCGCTCGTGCGGGAATCCAGTTCGTGGCGCCCGCCGATTCGCCAGTGGTCGACGCGGTGTGGCGGCCCTTCCTCCACAGCCACGCCATTCCCGGTGCCGGTATGGGACTGGCCGTGGCGCGAGGTATGGCTGGCCTGTTGAAGGTGTCGATGGAACTGCGCGAACACCCTGATGGCAGGGCAGCGCTCGTGCTCCTCACCCACATCGCCGGTTAGGTTCGACGCATGACCCGCCTCGATCGCATCTGGAACGGATGGCGCGCTCTCTACGTCAATGAGGCGTCGGGTCCTGCGGCGCCTTCGTCGAGCAGTGTGTTCAGCGAGATCCTCTCATCGGGATTGTCCGACGAGGAGACCCACATCGTCCACCGCGGCCTCCACACCTTCGTGATCCTGAACGCCTTCCCGTACACCTCCGGTCACCTGTTGGTGCTGCCGTATCGAGAAGTCGCCGATCTCGAGGACCTCACTGAGGATGAGAGCGCGGAGTTGTGGTCTGCCGTCACCGCGGCTGTGGTGGCGGTGAAGACTGCGTACACCCCCGGCGGCGTGAACGTGGGCATCAACCTCGGAAGAGCGGCCGGTGGGAGCATCAGCCAGCACCTGCACGTGCACGTGGTTCCGCGCTGGTCGGGCGATGGCAACTTCATGACGGCCATCGCCGAAGCGCGCACACTTCCGGAGCCATTGTCGTTCTCGGCATCGAAGTTGCGAGCGGCCTGGCCCTCGGCATCCGTGTGAGACTGAGGCATGCGCGCAGTCGTTCTTCGTTCTCACGGTGGTCCCGAGGTACTCGGTATCGAGGAGGTTGACGATCCTCGGCCCGGGCCCGAGGACGTGGTGGTCGATGTTGCCGCCACGGCGCTCAATCGAGCCGACCTGCTGCAGCGCATGGGCCTCTACCCCGACCCTCGCGGCCGGGTGCCCGAAATCCCCGGGCTCGAGTTCGCCGGTGTGGTGAGTGCCGTCGGCGGGAACGTGACGATGTGGGCACCCGGTGACCGGGTGATGGGCATCGAGGCCGGGGGAGCGTACGCAGAGCGAATCGCCACCCACGAACGCATGCTCATGGCGGTACCCGACACGGTGTCGCTGCACGATGCCGCAGCCATTCCCGAGGTGTTCCTCACGGCATGGGATGCACTGGTGCTGCAGGGCGGGCTCACCAGTGGCCGCTGGGCGCTCGTGCACGCCGGAGCCTCCGGGGTCGGCACGGCTGCGATTCAGGTGGCACGCGCCATCGGTGCTCGCTGCGCAGTCACGTGCTCGACCGGCAAGGCCGAACTGTGCCGCACACTCGGTGCGGCATTGGTGCTCGAGCGGTCGCCGCACGCGTGGCTCGAGGATGCGATGGCTGCCGTTCCCGGCGGCTTCGACGTCGTGCTCGACGTGATCGGCGGCGACGAGATCGACCGCAACCTTCGCGCCGTGGCGCTGCGCGGAGCCGTGGTGCAGGTGGGGCTGATGGGTGGAGGGAAGGTTCCGGTCGACGCCGGACTGCTGATGGCGCGTCGGTCACGTTGGATCGGCACCACGCTGCGTACCCGACCGCTGGAGGAGAAGGTCGCCGTGACGCGCAGGTTTGCGTCCGAGATGCTGCCCTTGTTCGATACGGGTCGACTCCACCCGGTGATCGACAGCCGCTACACCCTCGACGACATCGCCGACGCACACCGCAGGATGGAGTCGAACGCGAACGCCGGCAAGATCGTGGTGACCGTCACGCCACCGTGACCGAGATGGTGTGATGCCCGGTGGCGCCGTCGGGAGCCACCGGCGTGCGTTCGGGGGTTTGCGTCGCACCACCCTTGTCGGTGGCTCGAACGGCGATGGTGTGGGAGCCGGGCGTGGCCGTCCAGTCGACCACCCACTGGCGCCATGCGTCGTCGCTCACGTCGAGCGCCATCCGGGCGGCAGTCCACGGGCCGCCGTCGACGCTCACCTCGACGGCCTCGATGCCGCGATGTTGGGCCCAGGCCACTCCGGCGATCTTCTGCGTGCCGACCGAGAGCTGTTGGCCATCACGTGGCACGTCGATGCGCGACTGGGTCTTCACGGGTGCCTGCTGCGACCAGCCTCGCGGCACCCAATAGCCCTCGCGACCCCAGGTGGTGAGTTCGATGCGACTCAGCCACTTCGTGGCACTCACATAGCCGTAGAGACCGGGCACCACGAGTCGCGCTGGGAAGCCATGTTCGAGCGGCAGCGGTTCGCCGTTCATTCCGAGGGCGATGAGTGCGTCGCGTCCATCGAAGGCGGCGTCGACCGGAAACCCGCAGGTCCAACCGTCGAGGCTCGTGCTGAACACTTGCTCGGCCTCGGGTTTCACGCCAGCGTGGTCGAGGACGTCGCGCAGCGCGACTCCCTGCCACACAGCGTTCCCGACGTATTCGCCGCCCACTTCGTTCGAGACGCAGCACAACGTGATGACCCGTTCGATGCGTGGCATGTCGAGGAGGTCGGAGTAGGTGAACGAGAAGGGTCGTTCGACCAGTCCGTCGACCGTGCACTTCCACCTCCGCAGGTCGACCCGAGGGAACGAGAGTGCAGTGTCGATGCGGTAGTAGTCGGCGTTGGGGGTGAGGAACGGGGTGACCGGGCTCACGGTGGCAGCGTCTGGGACGGTGACGGTGCTGGCGAGGTCGACCGGAGGGGGTGCGGGTTGCTGCTCGGCGCGCCGAGCGACCGCTCCTGCCACTGCGGCCACCGCCGTGGCTGAGGCGGTTCCGGCGATGAAACGACGTCGGTCCCAGCCGAGCGGAGCCACCGAGGGTGAGGGAACCTCGAGAGGCCGGGGGAGGAGCCACCGGCGGAGCACCGCGTAGCCGACCGCTGCGCCCAGCAGGCTCGGTACGGCAGCGCCGAGCGTTTCGTTCGGTCGATGCACCGATGCGATGGCGCCGAGCAACCCGAGGGACACGAAGGCGATCCGTCGACCGCGAGGGTGCGGGCCGACTCCCGTGGCGATGAGCCCCAGGATGACCACGATGCCGATTCGCAGTGCGAGCTTGTCGTCGGTGCCGAACCACCGAATCGCGAACTCCTTCAGCCAGCGAGGTGCTCGATCGATGACCTCGCTGCCGACCGCATCGATGGGCGAGACCACTCCGGTGAGCGCCGCCGCAGCGGACCCCACCGCAAGCGCCAACCCGCCAGCAACCACCCCGGCCAGGCGGCTGGCGGATGCGGGAGCCATCGTGCGGCTCAGCGGGCGCCGATCGACACGTAGTCGCGTGCCTCGGAGCCCGTGTACCACTGGCGGGGGCGGCTGATCTTCTGCTCCTTGTCGCTGAGCAGTTCCTGCCAGTGTGCCAACCAGCCGGCGGTACGCGGAATGGCGAACAGCACGGTGAACATGGCGACGGGGAAGCCGAGCGCCTGATAGATGAGCCCCGAGTAGAAGTCGACGTTCGGATAGAGGCGGCGGTCGACGAAGTACGGGTCGCTGAGCGCCGTTTCCTCGAGCTTCAGTGCGATGTCGAGCAGCGGGTTCTTGCCGGTCACCTCGAAGACCTCGT
>CAZQPJ010000033.1:0-13652 GCA_964595105.1 uncultured Bifidobacterium sp. | reverse complement strand
ACCGGCGGCGACGAGACCACCTCGTAGTCGCCGGTGAGCACCTGCAGCACGTAGGTGGCCGTCGGTTCCTCCTGACTCCACACCCATGTCTCACCGTCGGTCGTCACCTCGTGACGGAGGAGATCCCCATTTGCCACTGCAGTGACGCCGTGGGGTACGTGCAGGGTGATGCGGTAGGTCGCTTTGTCGCTCGGGTGGTCGTTGGAGGGGAGCCAATACCGAGCACCGTCGGGTTCGTTCACCACGTACGACCCTGCGGCAGTTTCGCTCCACCCGACATCGAAGCCGATCGGCGACGAGCGACTCCCGGTACCCGCCGAGTAACTGACCTCGACCTGCGTCGACACGCCGACCCGGGGCATCTCCGCCGGAGTGATCCGCAACTCGGTCGCCTCGCTCCGAAAGCCAGCGGCCACACCGTCGACCGTCACCGACCTCACATCCAGGCCCACGGCATCGAGCGTGAACTCACTGCGGCCCTCGGTGAACACCACATCGAGCCGCACCGTGCCCTCGAGTGCGTCGAGCGTCGTGTCGTAGGAGAGATCGATGTCGTACTGCAGCACGTCGATGCCGCGGTTCCCGAGCGCGGGGAACAGCCCGTCACCCACGCCGTCGTCACCCGAGGGGTCGGACGGGATGCCCGGACCGGACACCACTGGCGACGAGGTGTCGGGGAATGACGACGTGGAGACTGCCGACCCGGGCGCCGCGCCGGTGGACCGGACTCCGGCAGATGGCACGCAGGCCACCACGGAGAGTGCCACCATGAGGCAGACACTCACCCGCAGCGACATTTCCGGTGCGCGCGAGGCCGACATCGACCGAACGCTAGTGGCGCACGCAGCCCGGTTCAGGGCAGCAGCGGTGCGGATGAAATCTGCCGGAAATGACAAAGGTCCCTACAGGTGGGCACAGGAAGTGCCGAAGAACAGGGTGCAGCGGAGGACGGACCTCCGGGGCAGAGGTAGATGGCGATGCGCAGGCGATGGGCACAACTGGCAATGGCACTCACGGCGGCGACGGCATTCGCGCTGCCGGCAGGCGCCGCCAGCGCTGCCGATCCGGTGCCGCCGTACATCACCCCCACTGCCGATTGGCTGAGCGTCGTCAACTACTACCGCGCCATGTCGGGCCTGTCGTCCGTGGCCGAAGACCCCGCCCTCTCCCCCGGGGCCTACAACCACTCGTGCTACATGCTCTACAACGGCATCAGCCACGATGAGATCCCCGGCCTCACCGGTTACACCGCGAACGGCGACATCGCCGGCAACAGCGGCAACGTGGCCGTGAGCTCGGGGTACAACGCGTCGGTGCGCAGCCACATCGAACTGTGGATGACCGGCCCGTTCCACGCCATCGGCATCCTCCGCCACAACCTCAAGAAGGTCGGCTTCGGCAAGTGCGACCTCACCACGACGCCGACCTGGCATTCGGGTGCCACGCTGAACGTGCTGAGCGGGCTCGACTACACGGTGCCTCGTCCGGCCACGCCGATCGTGTTCCCCGGCAACGGCACCACGACGAACCTCTACAAGTTCGTCACCGAGTCGCCGAACCCGATGACGTTCTGCAACTGGACCGGTCAGGCCGGTCTTCCGGTGATCGCGATGATGCCGGAGAAGGTGACGAGCGTGATCGCGTCGATCACCGGACCCAACGGCGCCATCGACACCTGCCCGCTCTTCTCGGGCAACACGTCCGGCACAGCGTCGGCCATCCTCTCGGCCGACAACGCCGTCACGGTGATGCCCCGCACGGAGCTCACGCCCGGCACCTACACGGTCACCATCACCACGAACGCCCGCACGGTGAAGTGGTCGTTCACGGTCGATCCTGCGGCGGCCACCGGTGTCATGCCGCTGCCCACCGTTGCCCCCGCTTCCACGGCATCGGCGTTCAGTGCCATCACCCCGTTCCGTTTCGCCGACAGCCGCAGCAGCCTTCGCATCACGAAGTTGCTCGCCGGTGTGCCCAAGCGACTGCAGGTGGCCGGCCAAGGCGGAATCCCGGCCGACGCCACGGCGCTGAGCGCCAACTTCACCGCCACTGACGAGACCGGTGTCGGTTACCTCACGGTCTACAACTGCACCGCGACTCCGCCCACGGCAGCAACCCTGAACTACTACCCGAGCGAGCCGGTGGCGAACGCCGGCCTGTTCCCGCTCGGCACGAGCGGCGAACTGTGCGTGGTGTCGCCGAAGGACATCAACCTCATCATCGACGTCAACGGCTACTTCCGTCCGGCTTCGAACCTCAAGTACGAGGGTCTCGTCCCCACCCCGATGGTCGACTCGACCAGCAAGTTGAACGTCGCAGGCCGCCTCACCGCCTCGCAGACGCTGACGGTCAACCCCACCACCGCCGGTGTGGGCGTCCCGTCGGGCGCGGCGGCCGTGGCAGTGAACATCACCGGCATCTGGCCGAGCGCCAACGGATACGTCACGGCCTATCCGTGCGGCGTGTCGCGTCCCCTGGTGTCGAGCGTGAACCCGACAGTGGGCACCACGAAGCAGAACTTCGCCATCGTGCCGCTGTCGGCGTCCGGCGAACTGTGCCTCTTCGCCCTCCAGGCCACCGACCTGAAGGTCGACGTGCTCGGTTACTTCATGCCGAACTCGCCGCACACCATGATTCCGAGCACACCCACCCGAGTGACCGACACCCGTGACCTCCTCCGGCCCCTGATGAACCTCGGCACGGGCGGTGCCATGCTGACCGCCAACGTCACCAAGACGCTCAGCCTCGGCGGACAGCGCGGCATCCCCGCCAACGCCACGGTGGTGTCGGTGAACGTGGCGGCCGTGGCTCCGGGCGCCACCGGTTCGGTGACACTGTGGGGCTGCGGCACCGAGCCGCAGATCCAGTCGGTGAACTTCTCGGGCGGCCGCACCGTTGCCACCGGCATCCAGGTGCAGCTGTCGAGCGCCGGCGAGTTGTGCCTCCGCAGCACCGCCACCACGCACCTGGTGATCGACGTCACCGGCTGGTGGGTGTGACCCGCTGATCGAGGTCAGCGGGTCAGCGGTGCAGGTGATGGTCGTCGACCGTTGCCCGCAGTCGCACGGTGAACACGGAGTCGCCGGACAGGACACCCCCACGGCCGAACAGCCGGCCTGCCTGCCAGTTCGACAGGCCGAGTTCTGGCTGGTTCAACGAGAACTGACCATCCACCCAGCGGGTGAAGCCGTTGCCGACGAACGGGGCATCAACGTCGCGGTAGAACGCCTCGTGCGTCGCCGGGTCGTTACTGATGAGCGACGCGACGAAGTGGGGGCTGAAGCGGTTGAACTGTTCGATGGCCTGCGCCACCGAGTCGACCACCACCAACGCCACCTCGGGAACGGTGTCCCACTCCCATTCGCTGGCGAGTTGGGGGTCATCGACATCGAGACGGTGCACGATGGGCTCCACACCACGGGTCGCCGCAGCGGCGTGCGCTGCGTCGAGGAAGGCTGGCACGAGATCGTGCTCCCTCCCACGCACGATGCAACATACGTTGAGTGTGTTGCACACCTTTCGGTCGAGCGAGTGACGCACGGCCAGCGAAAGGGTGTCGATGTCGGCATCGGCGGCGGCCACCATCCATGCGCCACCCGTGCCGTGGAGGCTCACCGGAACGCCGTGCTGCCGCGCCACTGCACCCAGTTGCGCCACCGCGGTGCCCGACCCGCGAGCCACCGCGAGCCCCAGGCGCGTGTCGCTGAACAATGCCCACCCGGCTGCGTGCGCAGCGCTGTCGACCAACTGCACTGCACCCACCGGCAACCCGGCCGCCGCCAGCGCGGGGGCAACGGCAGCCTCGACGATGGTGCGAGCAGTTCCCAGGGCGTCGCTGCCGATCCGGAACACGACGGTGTTGCCGGTGCGCAGCACGCCGGTCGCATCGGCGAACACGTTGGGGCGACCCTCGAACACGAAGCCGACCACCCCGAGCGGGTCGCGCCACTGCTGCACGGTCCAACCGTTGTGACGCACCTCCCCCACCTGCTGCTGCCGCCGAGTGGGAATGTCACGCCATGCCCGCAGTCCCGCAACCATGTCGGCACGCATCGCTGGCGACAGCACCAGACGACCGGTCGCACGGTTGCGTTGAACGGCGGATGCGACATCGGCCTCGTTTGCTGCAGCGATGGGAGCGAACGTGCGGTCGTCGGCGAGTCGTCGGGCGAAGACTTCGAAGAACTCGGTGATCTGTTCGTCGGCAACGGCGGCCATGGCGGTGAAGGCATCGGTCGCCGAGCCAACGGCCTCCGTCACCAGCGCGTGCTCGGCAACGGGGATGTGCAGCAGGTCACCGGTGTCGTGGACCACCACCACGCGATCGCCCGGTCGGAACGCGGCTGCAAGGTCGGCCGACACCTCCACGAAACGATCGCCGCCCACGAGGATGCGCTCACCCGCGACGAGGTGCAGCAGCGGTCGGGTCATGACAGCACCTCGTCGATGGTGACGGCCCTGCCCAGTTCGATCGACCGGTGCGCCGCCTCACCGACGGCCACCGACCAGAGCCCATCAGTGAGGGTCACCGCCGCCGTACCACCACTCTGCACGGCATCCCGGAGGGCCACGTGCTCGAGGTAGGAGGCACCGTGGTGCAGACCCACGTGCCGCACTCGGTCGTCGTGGACGGAGCGCTCGGTGAACGAGCCGATGCCACTGGCCCGACGGCCGACCCTGATGACGCCCTCGGTGACCAGTGCCTCCACCTTGCCGGCATCACCGACCACCGAGATCTCCTGCTCGTTCTTCGACGCCTCGGCGAACATGCACAGGTCGAGCATGGCACGCACGCCACCCTCGTACTCCACGATCACGTACGCGTTGTCGAGGATGTCGGGCACCTCACCGTCGTACCGCTCGTCGAGATGGTTCACATCCTGCGCACCGCTGGCCATCACCCGCACCGGCCGCTGCTGCACCACCAGGTTCATGAGGTCGAAGAAGTGGCAGCACTTCTCCACCAGGGTGCCACCGGTGTTGCGGTTGAAACGGTTCCAGTCACCGACCTTCGCGAGGAACGGGAACCGATGCTCACGGATGGCCACCATGTGCACGCGACCGACGGCGCCACCCCTCACCTCGTTCACCACGGCAGCCGTGGGCGGCATGAACCGGTACTCGAGCCCCATCCACACGACGCGCCCGGGGAACCGTTCGGCGGTTCGATCGGCGGCGGCCACCACCTCGGCGCAGTGCGACACGGTGGTGCACAGGGGCTTCTCCACCAACACGTGGGGACCGGCCTCAAGCACGTCGAGCAGGATGCCGTGATGGGTGTGGTTCGGGGAAGCGATCACCACCACATCGCACAGCCCCGACGCAAGGAGGTCGGCGTGGTGGTCGAACGTAGCGAGCGGTGCGCCCTCCACGGCGAGCTTCGCCCACTCGCGGCTGCCCGGGTGCGGGTCGCTGATGGCGGTGACCACGGCACCCTCGAGATGACGGAGATTGGCAATGTGCTCGGTGCCCATCATGCCCGTACCGATGACGCCGTAGCGGAGGGGCCCCGTCATGGGTGGATAGCGTACGGCCGATGAGTTCCGTGTCGGGCGATCTGGTGCAGCGTGGGCCGCGGCGAATCGGCCGCCTCGAGGTGGGGCCGATCGGCTTCGGGTGCTGGCGTCTCACCACGCCGTCCACCGCCGAGGCTGCATCGCTCGTGGAACATGCCCTCGACAAGGGCTGCACCCTCATCGACACGGCCGACGTCTACGGCCTCGACTGGGGCGGCACTGGATTCGGCACGTGCGAGGAACGGCTCGGCGAGGTGCTGCGCCAGCGGCCGCAGCTGCGTGAGCGCATGGTGCTGGCCACGAAGGGCGGCATCATCCCCGGCACGCCGTACGACAGCAGCGCCGCCGCCATCACTGCTGCCTGCGAAGCCTCACTCCGCCGCCTTCGTGTCGACCACGTCGACCTCTACCAGATCCATCGGCCCGACATGTACACGCATCCGGCGGAGGTTGCCGCTGCGCTCACTTCGCTGCGCGACCGCGGGCTGGTGGGCGAGGTCGGCGTGTCGAACCACACCCCGGCACAGGTGGCCGCTCTGCAGGCACATCTGCCACTTCCGCTCGCCACCACCCAGCCCGAGTTCTCGGCTGCACACACCGCGCCCCTTCGAGACGGCACCCTCGACCAGGCGCTGCAACTCGGGCTCACCGTCTTGGCGTGGAGCCCATTGGCCGGCGGCCGCCTCGCCACGGGCGATGGGTGCCGACCCGGGTTGGTGACGGTGCTCGACCGCCTTGCGGCCGAACGCGGCACCGACCGTTCCACCGTGGCACTGGCGTTCGTCCTGTCGCATCCGAGCGCACCGGTGGCCATCATCGGAACGCAGAAGGCAGCACGCATCACCGAGGCGACGCAGGCCGTTCACCTCACGCTGACACGCGCCGACGTGTACGCACTGGTGGAGGCATCCGAGGGTGTGCCACTGCCATGAGCCTCGAGCTCGCATGGTTCGCAGCGCTGTGCGACGACGACTACGAGCAACTCGGCGTCGTCGACCCGACGCTCGCGAGCAGTTATGAGCACTGCCTCGACATCGTGCAGGCCGCCGATCGTTCGGGCTTCGACTCCATCCTCATGCCCTCGGGGTACTCGCTGGGCATCGACACCGTGGCGTTCACCGCCGCCATCGCCCGCCAGACCGAGCACATCAGGCCCATCGTGGCGGTGCGCATGGGCGAGATGTGGGCACCTCAACTCGCTCGGCAGCTGGCCACGCTCGACCAGTTGTTGCGCGGCCGCATGGTGGTGAACATCATCTCCAGCGAGATGCCCGGCGAGTCGCTCGCCTCCGAACCGCGGTACGCGCGGACGCTCGAGTACATGCGGGCACTGCGCACGCTGCTGAGCGGTTCGTCGTTGAGCGAGCACGGCCGGTTCCTGAACCTCGACGTGGCGCCGCCTCGCATCCGCACCACCGACGGCGCCTGCCCTCCGCTCTACTTCGGCGGCCTCAGCGATGACGCCCGCGAGGTCGCTGCCGCAGCGGCCGACGTCTACCTGATGTGGCCCGACACGATGGATGGCGTTGCGGCCACCATCGCCGACATGCGCCGCCGGGCCCACGCACACGGACGCAGCCTGCGCTTCGGCTACCGGGTGCACGTAGTGGTCCGGCACAGTGAGGCGGAGGCCCGAGCCGCGGCGGATCATCTGGTAGCCGCCCTCGACCCCGAGGTGGGCGAGGCAATCAGGGCGCGATCGCTCGACAGCACCTCGGTCGGCGTCCGCGCCCAGGCATCGCTCCGCGAGTCGAGCGACTCCCACGGGTACATCGAGGCGAACCTCTGGACCGGCATCGGCCGTGCCCGAAGTGGGTGCGGCGCCGCCATCGTCGGCGACCCTCAGCAGGTGGCCGACAAGATCCGTGCGTACCAAGCGCTCGGCATCGAGACGTTCATCCTCAGCGGTTATCCGCACCGCCGCGAGTGCGAACGGTTCGCCGAACTGGTGATGCCGCTGCTGCGCGCCGACTCCCCCACCCCGTAGCGTGGACGCATGAGCCACGATCGCTTCTACTTCCGCCAGTTGCTCTCGGGCCGCGACTTCGCGCAGCACGACCCCATCGCCCAACAGATGGTCAACTTCGTGTACGCAGTGGGCGACCGGCAGACCGGCGACTGTGTGCTCATCGACCCGGCCTACGCCGTCGACGAACTGGTCGACATCGTCGAGGCCGACGGCATGAAGGTGTCGGGCGTGCTGGCCACCCACTTCCACGCCGATCACATCGGCGGCAGCATGATGGGCCATCACATCGAGGGTGTGGCCCAACTGCTCGAACGGTGCAGTTGCCCGGTGCACGTGCAGGAGGCCGAAGTCCCGTGGGTGATGCGCACGAGCGGGCTCGGCGCCGACCAGTTGGTGGCGCACGAGGGCGGCGACACGGTGATGGTGGGCGACATTCCCATCACGCTCGTGCACACTCCCGGGCACACCCCGGGCAGCCAGTGCTTCCATGTCGATGGCCGACTGGTGAGCGGCGACACGTTGTTCCTCGACGGGTGCGGTCGTACCGATTTCCCGGGCAGCGACCCCGAGGCCATGTTCGACAGTCTCCAGACCCTCGCCGCCATGCCCGACGGCACCGTGGTCTACCCCGGCCATCGCTACTCGGTGCCGTCGAGCGCCACCATCGACGCCATCCGCGAGAGCAACTACGTGTTCCGGCCACGCTCGAAGGAGCAGTGGCTGATGATGTTCGGCCGCTGACACCACTCCGGCATCCCCCACCAGACCGCCCCCTCCTCCTCCTCCACCCCCCCACCACCACCACCTTGGCGAGGACGTCGCGCCCCTGACCATCGATTCCGACGAAACGGCCGCGACATCCTCGCGGGATTTGGGGGGGGGACGGGCGGGGGGAGGGGCTCAGGTGGGCAGGCCGAGGCGGTCGAACTGCTCCGTCGGTGCCTCGAGTTCGACGAGCGCGGAGCGCAGCAGATCGATCATCTCGCGCTCGACCCGTTCGCCGGCGCGGTTCTCTGCCTCGTGCGGGTCGAGGTCGAGGTCGTAGAGGTGATGCTCACCCAGATGGGCTCCCCCGCTCGCCCAGAACGGCAGTGCATCACCCGGCTGGAACGGCTGGCGGATCACCGGCACGCTGCTGCCGGGCATGCGATCGAGCCACGCACGCTCATCGGGCCGCGGCAATTCGCGCACGCCCTTCACGTGCACCGGCATCGTGCTCCAGCGGTTGCTCCACATGCTGAGCGGGAAGTTGTCGCCCTCGGGCGCTCGGGCGTACTTTCGCCGACCATCGGTGACCTGAACCCAGTTGCCGAACACACCGCCCACTGCCCAGTTGCGCACCGCAGTCGACTGCCCGCACAACAACGGCACCAACGAGCGGCCGTGCGTGCGGTGCGCGGGCACCACACCGAAGACGTCGGCCAGCGTGGCATGGATGTCGACCGCCGTGGTCAGCGCGTCGCAGGTGCCACCACCAGCGACACCGGGCCAGTGGATGAGCAGCGGCACGTGGCCGAGTGGCTCGAACTGCGGCACCATCGGCTTCCCCCACAGGTCGTTGCCGCCACGCTCGTCACCGAGATAGTGGCCGTGGTCGGTGCACACGATGACCGCGGTGTCGTCCCACAACCCGTGACGGTCGAGTTCGCCCAGCAGGCGACCGAACCAGTGGTCGATCATGCTCAGCTTCGCCCCGTAGTTGCCCCTGATGTGCCGGGCCTCAGCCTCGCTGAGGTGGCCGGCCGTCACGCCGCCCACCGCGTACGGCGGCCAGATGAGCCGCTCGCCCTCCCACGGTTCGTCCTCGTATCGGCCCTGCCAGGGCTCGGGCGTGTCGAACGGTTCGTGCGGGTCGAACTCGTCGATGAACAGCATCCACGGCTGCTCGCGATGGTGCAGTGCAGCGCCCGAAACCCAGTCGGCGGCGGCCTGCATGGTCCGCGGGCCCGGATAGTCGGCCTCGACTCTGAAATGGGTACGGGTGGTGTCGTACGCACGATGCAGGTCGGGTGCCCGGTCGCCGAGTCGTCGGCGGAGGAACCAGTCGCCGGTCGCCGCCGGCGGCGCGGGCACTCCGATCCAACTCGGGTCGAGCCAGGTTCGCCACGGGTCACCTTCGTGGCCGCGCACGTAGTCCCACGCCCCGAAGTCGGTGTGGTAGTTCTCGCCGCCGGTCTCGAAGAGGTGCGGGTGGTCGGTGACGAGCATGGTCAACACGCCGCGGTCACGAAGGTCGGCCGTGATCGGTTGCTCCCAGAGTTCGATCGAACCCCAGGGCCGCCAGAGGAAATCCAGCGCCCCGCAGAGGATGTCGTGGCGGGCGGGCATGCACGGCAACGAACCGGTGACGTGCCTCGTGAACCGAGTCGCTCGTTCGACGGCGAACCGATCGAGGTTCGGTGTCGCGAACTCGGTGCCACCGTAACTGCCGAGCATGTGCCGGTTGAGCGAATCGAGCAGCACCACCACCACATTGCGCGGACCACTGCTCGGCGTCATCGCTGTCAGCATTGCACCTCTATGGCCGAATGAGGGCGAACACGACGGTGGTGGTGCCCGCCAGCACCAGCAGAGCCAGCACCAGTCGGCGGAACCGTGAACCGTGGAACATCCTTCGAACCGGCCACGCCAAGCCTTGGCCAAGCGCCCACGCCGGCAGGGCGATGGCAGCAGCCGTGAGACCCTTGGCGTTCACCAGGCCGCGACCGATGAAGAGCGAGAGGCTCACGATGTTGCAGATGGCGAACACCACCGAGATGGTGGCCCGGAACGGCGCCGGGTCGAGGCGACGCGCCTGAAGGCCGAACACCAACGGTGGGCCGTTGGTGCTGAGCGACGTGTTGAGCAGACCCGACACGAAGCCGACCCCCACGTCGAACACGTTCGGCATGTTGGCCAGGTTCACCGGCGACACGAGCAGCACGGTGGCCACCAGCACGGCGATGCCGAGCGTGAGACGCAACGATGTGTCGCTGACCACGGTGAGGATCACCAGACCCACCGGCATGCCCAGGAATGCACCCAACGTGAGGCGTGTGGCCAATGGGCGTACCGCCTCGCGCCGCAGCCGCCAGCCCTGCCACGTGGTGCTGATCATGCCCAGCAGAGTGCTCACCACCACGGCCTCCTTCACCGGCAGGGCGAGGGTCATGATGGGCATCGACAGCAGGGCGAACCCGAACCCGGCGATGATCTGCACGAACGCCGCCACGAAGACGGCAGATGCAACCACGATGAGTTGCGCCGTCGTCACGATCACCGAGTCTGCCACCTACGCTGCTGTCCGATGAAGCCATTGCCCGTCGTCGATCCCGACGCACCCGGTGCCGCAGAGGCCATCGATGCCGCGTGCCGCGACACCGGGTTCTTCGCCGTGCCGCTGCCCGCAACTCTGCGACCGCTCCGCGACGAGGTAATCGGGTTGAGCGCCCGGTTCTTCGCCCTGCCCGAGCACCAGAAGGCGGCCGTGTCGATGGCCGTAGGCGGTTCGGCGTGGCGCGGCTGGTTTCCCCTCGGCGGCGAACTCACTTCCGGGGTGCCCGACCGCAAGGAGGGCTACTACTTCGGTGCCGAACTGCCGCCCGATCCACGCCCGATGCACGGCCCGAACCTGTGGCCCGTCGAACCGGACGGATTGGCCGGCGCGGTCACCGCGTGGATGGACGCCATGCAGCAACTCGGACAGAACCTGCTGGCGCTGATGGCGCTCGGCCTCGGGCAGCCTGCCGACTTCTTCCGTGCCGGCCTCACCGCCGAGCCCACTCCCCTGTTCCGCGTGTTCCGCTACCCGCCGCACCCCCAGGGTGACACCGACACGTGGGGAGTCGGCGAGCACAGCGACTACGGCCTGTTGACCCTGCTGGCCACCGATGGAACCCCTGGCCTCGAAGTGCACACGCGGCGCGGCTGGGTGGATGCGCCCGCCGACGCCGACCTCATCATCTGCAACCTCGGCGACATGCTCGACCGACTCACGGGAGGCCGCTACCGCAGCACCCCGCACCGTGTGCGCAACCACGCCGGTGCCGATCGCTACTCGCTGCCGTTCTTCCTCGACCCGGGTTGGAACGCGGTGGTGCAACCGCTCGAGTTCGACGACGACTGGACGACACCGCTCGACTCCCAGCAGCGCTGGGACCGCGCCAGCCTGCGCGACATCGACGGCACCTACGGTCAGTGGCTCGGGGCGAAGGTCGCCAAGGTGTTCCCCGACCTGGCCCGCGACGTGTACTGAGGCCCTGGGTCAGCGCGACACCGTGTAGGTGCGCTCGACCCGGTCGACACCGGTGACCTGCCAACCGGCCTCGAGGTGCGGCGCCAGTGCGTCACGCACGGCGAGGCGCGCCTCGAAGGCTTGCGGAGCCGATGATGCAATGTCGTTGGGCGTCACCGGCGGAACCTGCACCACGTGGTGCTCGACGAACGCCGGTCGCGGTCGGTCGAGCTGCCACAGCACCGTCAGACGGTCGCTGGGCAACGACCCGTTGATACCACCGAGCGAGCCGTAGTGGTTGACGTGATAGTGCACGCCGACGGCGCCGAGCTTGTTGAGGTTGAGGTGCGCGTTGGTGAGCTGCAGGGGGTCGAACGTCCATCGCATCGCGGTGTAGCCGTTGTCGATGCACCACTCGGCCTGGCGACGTTTGATTCGCTCGGCCAGCCCCTCCCGACGACGGTCGGGGTGCACGGCCATGTAGTGAGAGTGCAGCACGTGCGGATCACGCGTCGGGAAGCCGAACGCTGTCGCCACCACCGTGCCACCATCGAATCCTGCGATCGCAACGCCGCCTTCCACCACCACGGCCACGAGCATGTTCACCGAGACGCGGTCGTCCTCACCGCCCCACACGAGAGCTTCGAAGTCGGGCATCACCGCCAGTTCGTCGGCGGTGCGCAGCACCCGGAACTCCACTGTCACCGCAGGGTCTCCACCGACTGCGTCACCTCGGCGAGGAAACCTCGGTCGAGGGTGACGCCGATACCGGCGCCCTCGGGGACGGGCATGATGCCGTCGGTGGCCTCGAGACGCTGCTCCACGATGTCGCGGGCGTAGGTGCGGCTGGCCGAGGCGGTGTCGCCGGGGAACACGAAGCCGGGCATGGTGGCGAGGTGGATGTTGTGCGCGCGACCGATGCCGGTCTCGAGCATTCCGCCGCACCACATCGGTACGTTGCGTTCCACGCACAGATCGTGGATCTCGCGAACCGCCTGCAGGCCGCCGACACGACCGACCTTCACGTTCACCACGGCACAGGCTCCGAGGTCGAGCGACGCTCGCACTCGCGCCGGCGAGGTGAGTGTCTCGTCGAGGCAGATCATGGTGGACAGTTCGCGCGCCAATGCCGCATGATCGACCATGTCGTCCCAGTGCAGCGGCTGCTCGATGTAGTGCAGGTCGAACTGGTCGATGCGCCGCAGCGCCTCCATCATTCCGAGCGTGTAGGCCGAGTTCGCGTCGACCGTGAGCTCGATGTACGGGAACTCGGCGCGCACGGCTTCGAGTTGGGCGATGTCCCAACCCGGTTCGATCTTCAGCTTCACCCGCTTGTAACCCTGCTCGACGTGACGGCGCACGTTCTCCACGGTCGCAGGCGGTTCGCTGATGCCCAGCGACGCGCCGACCGGAATCTCCGTGCGGTCGCCACCCAGGAGTGTGCGCAGCGGTACCCCCTGCTGACGCGCGTAGCAGTCCCACACCGCGAGCTCCAGAGTGGTCTTTGCCATCGGGTTGCCGCGCCACTTCGCCCACCTCGCCACCAGTTCGGAGGGATGTTCGCAGCCGTGCTGCAGCAGGTCGGGTCCGAAGGCCTGCACCAACAGGTTCAAGCCACCGACGAGGCTTTCCTCGCGGTATGCGGGCAACAGATCCATGACGCTCTCGCCGTAGCCCTCCACGCCCTCGCTGCGCACCGTGGCGATGATGCAGTGCTTGCCCGACTCCTCACCGAAGCTGGTGCGGAACGGCGAGCGGTACGGCAGTTCGATGACGCGGAACTCGATCTCGTCGATCTTCATGGGTGTCTCCTACCAGGTGTCGATGTTCGGGCGCTTCTTCCCGTTGCGGGGCGGAGGCGGCGGCGCGGCGGCCAGCAGCGCCGAGATCCACCGGCGAGTGTCGGCGGGGTCGATGACGTCGTCGATCTCGAAGTGGCTGGCCACGTTCACGG
>CAZQPJ010000032.1:0-13793 GCA_964595105.1 uncultured Bifidobacterium sp. | reverse complement strand
ACGCCATTAGCGAGACCGGAGCACGTGAAAGTGGTGACGGCGACGATCGCGCCGCACGACGGAACCGGACTGCCGGACACGTTGTACTGAGTAATGGCGGAGCCGCCGTTACTGGTGGGCGCCGACCACGAGAGCGTCAGTGAGCCGTTCCCCGGAGTGGCGGTGAGGGCGACGGGGGCGGTCGGCACGGTCCGGGGAGTGGCCGACAGAGGGGCTGTGGCGGCGCCACTTCCTGCGGCGTTGATTGCGGCGACGGTGAACGCATACGCAGTGCCATTCGTCAGCCCGGTGCATGTTGCCGACGATGTCGTCACGGTGATGCCGTTGCACGTCCCCACAGCAGGACTGGTGGTGATTCGATATCCGGTGATGACGGACCCGCCCGTGGTGGAGATGCCCCAGTTGAGGGAAACTGAGCCATTTCCCGCCAGGGCTGCGAGGCCCGTGGGAACGCCGGGAACAGTGCGAGGGATCGCCGCCACGGAGGCACCCGACGTAGTACGACCCGCCGCATCAACAGCGACTACCGAGAAGGTGTACGACGTCCCGTTCACGAGCCCAGAGCACGTAGCTGACGGTGCCGCCACGGAAAGGGAGATGCACCCACCCACGGCTGGACTCGTCGTCACGCGGTAGCCACTCACTTCCGTTCCTGCGTTACCGGGGGTAGCCCAGGAGAGCCTTACCGAACCATCTCCCGGCGCTGCGGACAGTCCGGACACAGGGTCGATCACGGTTCCCAGCACCAGTGACTCTGCTCCCCAGCCCTCCACATTGACAGCCGCGACCGAGAAGGTCTCACCGCCAGCGACGAAGAGCCCAGTGCACCTGATCGTGAGCGCCGAGGTCGTTGCTCCTGATCCGCAACTCGAGAAAAATGGACTCCCGCCCACGACCCGATAGCCAGTGATGGGAGTGCCACCGTCGTAAGTCGGAGGGCTCCACGACAGGATCACCGAGCCGACCCCAGGAGTCGCCACCAACGAGCGAACCGCCGGGGCCACGCCGGGAGGCCCGGCCACGATGACGGATAGCGGCCCAGCGCCAGCGGCATTCACAGCCGAGACCGTGAAGGTGAACGGCTGCCCCACGGGAAGGCCGGAGCAGAGTGCCGACGGCACCGTGACCGTGATTCCCTGGCAGGACCCAGCAGCTGGTGCCGTGGTGATGGTGTAACCGATCACCGCTGCGCCACCGTTGTTCACCGGTGCAGCCCACGAGAGCGAGACCTCGCCGGTACCGAGCACGTTGTGGGAGTTGAATCCCTGAGCGGTCAGCCCGGTCACCGAACCGGGGAGGGTTCGAGGTGTAATGAAGCCAGTAATTGCAAACCCGGTACCAGCAGCATTCACACCAGCGACCGCTATCCGATACTGAGTGCCGTTCGCGAGCCCGGTGCACGACACCGTCAGCGACACAGTGGCGAGGTTCACACAGTTGCCGGCCGCCGGAACGGTGGTGACCGAGTACCCGGTGACAGGAGCGCCTCCGTCATACTGGGGGGGCGTGATGGTGATTCCCACCGATGAGTCGGCTGGCGCGAACACCGCACCCGGAGCCTGCGGCGCCGTGATAGGACTGCCTTGAACCACATTCGACTGAGGACTCACGACGCCCTGTGTGTCGGTAGATGTCATGACGAACCGGTACAGAAGTCCGATCGTGGAGAGGCCAGTGCACAGCATTGTCCCTGATGTCAGTCCGGCCGACACAGTTCTGGCGGAGAGGGAACAGGCGTAGGGGCTCGAACCGACGAACCCGTCACTCACGGAGTAGGTGTTCGTATCGGTGGTGGCGGACGACGCACTCGCGGTGAATGCAAGGGTCATCGAGTTGATTCCGGGTGTCGCCGAAACGATGAAAGGGGCACCCGGGGCAGCGCCAGCAGGCGCTACCGACACAAAGGCAGAGAGCAGTACGAGGACCAGCACTGCGGCAAACGGGACTCGATTCTTCATGGGACCCCACCTTCGATCCACCGATCGCAGCGATACTCGACATCACGTTCAGGGTCTCGGCCCTGCGAGGTTTCAGTGCGACCGGCAGCGGCCAATGCGCTGAGCGTAGTTCGTGGTGAAGACCCTCCGGAGCAAGGCCCGATGACTCGTCACGGCACCAGCACGCTCTTGCCCACCACGCGTCGGTCGACCTGGTCCTGCAGCGCCACGGCCACGTCGTCGAGGGCGTAGGCCCGGGGCTCCACCGGGTGGAGCTCGCCCGCCTCGATGGCCTGCAGCACCTCGCCCAGCATCGCCGCGTTCTCCTTCTGGTGGCCGCCCACCCACCCGCCCCAGTCGACGCCGGTGACGCGACGGTTGCGCAGAAGGATCTGGTTGGCCGGGAGCCGAGGAATGTCGCCGGCAGCGAAACCCAGCACCAGCAATTGGCCATCGTCACGCAACGCTCGCAGGCCGGCCTCCGACAGGTCGCCGCCCACAGGGTCGTACACGATGTGAACACCTCCGCCGCTCAACTCCTTCGCCCGCGTCTTCACGTCCTCCGTCGAGGTGTCGATGACGGCCTCGGCCCCGAAGGCGGTGGCAAGGTCACGCTTGTCGGCCGTCGATGCCGCGGCGATGACGTGCAAGCCCATGGCCCGACCCACATCGACCGCCGCGAGGCCGATGCCCCCACCTGCGCCGAGCACCAACAGCCACTCACCTGCCTGCGCACGGGCGCGACGTTGCAGCGCGAACCACGCGGTGCCATAACTCTGGACGAACGTGGCTGCCTGACCATCGGTGAGGGCGTCGGGCGTGTGCCACAGCCGCGATGCCGGGACGAGCACCTCGTCGGTGAAGCCACCCAACCCGGTGCTGGTGAACACGCGGTCGCCGATGGCGAAGTCGGTGACCCCCTCCCCCACCTCGCTGACGACACCCGCCACCTCACCGCCAGGGACGAACGGCACCGGCGGCTTGATCTGGTAGAGCCCCTGCACGAACAGCGCGTCGACGAAGTTCACGCCACACGCCGTGACGGCGACACGCACCGCACCGGGCCCGATGGGCCACGAAGGGCGATCCTCCACCACGAGATCGCTCACCGGGCCGAACTTGTTGCAGGAAACCACGCGCATGGCGGCGACGGTAGTGCGATGCTGTCGGCCGATGCGTCTCGAACCGTTCACCCTCACGGGCAGCCACGTACAACTCGAACCACTGCAGGGCGACCACGCCGCGGCGCTGTTGACCGCCGCCTCCGACCGATCGACCTACGGCTGGACCGCAGTACCTGCCGACCTTGCCGCCATGGGTACGTACATCAACGGTCTGTTGGCCGACGCGGCCGCCGACACCGCGGTGCCGTTCGTGCAGCGCCGGGTGGCCGATGGCGCGCTGGTGGGATGCACCCGCTTCCTCGACCTTCGCTGGTGGGCGGGCCGGACCATTCCGGCCGAGGCCGAGATCGGCGGCACCTGGTTGGCGCTCGACGCCCAACGCACCGCCATCAACAGCGAGGCGAAGTTGCTGCTGCTCACCCACGCATTCGAGGTATGGCAGGTCGAACGACTCGCCATCTGCACCGACGAACGCAACGAGCGGAGCCGAGCCGCCATCAGCCGGTTGGGCGCCACCTTCGAGGGCGTACTGCGGCACCACCGGCAGCAGGCCGGCCACCACACCCAGCCCGGAGCACCCCGCAACACCGCCGTCTACTCGATCGTTCCGGACGAGTGGCCCACCATCAAGCACCGACTCGAGGAGCGACTTCATGGCCACTGATGCACAACCGGTGATGCTCGTCACGGGCGCCTCCCGCGGCATCGGGGCAGCGGTCGCCCGCGCCGCGGGCGCCCACGGCTACACGGTGGTCGTGAACTACTCGAGTTCACCGCATCACGCCGATGCCGTGTGTCACGACATCGAGGCCGCTGGTGGCCGCGCTCTGGCACTCCCTGCCGACATGGCCGACGAACAGCAGGTGGTGCGGATGTTCGAGGCGATCGATCATGCCGTCGGTCGTCTCGACGTGCTGGTGAACAACGCCGGCATCGCCGGTGGTTACGGCGGCATCGACACAGTCACCACCGCGATGCTCGAGCGCCTCTGGGCCGTCAACCTCACCGGGGCGTTCCTCGCCGCACGCGAGGCATCGCAGCGCATGCGCACCGACCGCGGCGGCTCTGGCGGCAGCATCGTGAACATCTCGTCGAAGGCAGCGGCCCTGGGCGGCCCGAACGAATGGGTGCACTACGCGGCGTCGAAGGGAGCCATCGACACGATGACACTCGGGCTCTCGAAGGAACTCGGTCCCGTGGGCATCCGCGTCAACGCAGTACGGCCCGGTCTCATCGTGAGCGACTTCCACTCGGTCGCTCCTGACGATCGAGTGGCCCGCCTCGCACCGACGGTGCCGATGCAACGGTCGGCAACACCGCACGAGGTCGCGACAGCCGTGCTGTGGCTTGCCGGACCGGAGGCGAGCTACGTCAACGGCGCGCTGCTCGACGTTGCCGGCGGTCGATGACCGCCGGTCAGTGCCCGACCCGCCCACAGCGCCACGAGGCCGGTGACAACTGCCAGCAGCACCATCACCACTGGCAATGAACCGGGGCCACGACGATCGAACAACTGGCCGAGCAGCCAGGGCATCAGGAGGCCACCGATGCCCGAAGCACCCACGAGGATCGAGGTGTTCCGCCCGCTGAGGGCGAGGTGCAACTCGGCGAACGCCATCATCGACGCGTACTGCGGAGCGATCGAGACGGCGAACAGGAACGTCACGACCCACAGCATCGGGCCGGCGCCACGGAACACGGCGAACAGCGCCGCTGCGACGACCGACATCGCCATCGCTGCACCCACGAGCGTTCCCGGCGACATCCGCCGCGAGATCCAGATCGCTGCGAGACGGCCGAGCATGAACCCCACCCAGAAGACGGTGATCATGCCAGTGGCGGTGGCGGCGGTGCCGTACCCGATCTCCTCCACGTAGGTGTGGATCCAACCGGCGAAGCCGGTCTCGAGCGCCACGTAGAGGAAGTAGAACGCCGACAGCAGCACGACATGCAACGTCCGAGCGCCACCCTCATGACTTCGGTCTGCAGTGTCGGATCGGGTGTGCACGGGTGGTGGCGTGCGCCACATCGCCACTGCGCAGACGGCAGTGAGCACCGCCACCGGCAGCGTGACCGCCCACACGGAGTCGAAGAGTCGGATCGACAGTCCAACGAACACCGGAGTGAAAACGGCTCCGATGGCGAAGCAGAGGTGCAAGGCATTCAACAACGGACCGGCACCCTCGGGTCGGCTCCACATCACCAGCGTGTTGCCGCTGACATCGCCCAGCCCGCACGCGCCACCCACCAGTGCGAATGCAACCACCAGCATCGTGAGGTTCGGAGCAACCGACACCAACAGGAGCGACACCGCGGTGACGCCCATGCTGACCACCCATCGGCGGTGACCCTGGCCACGGTCGAGCCCGCGGCCCGCGAGCGCGGAGCCGAGGATGTAACCGACCGACTGCCCCACGAAGATCGACGCGATACCACCGTTCGTTGTGCCCATCCGGTCACGCAAGTGCGACAGCGCCGGGCCGCCCACGGAGAGCCCGAGTCCGATGAGCACGAAACCCGCGAGATAGGGCCACACGGCAGCACGGGCGGGCGGCGACTGGTCCATCACCGAGGAATCTACGCAGCCGACTAGCCTGCACGCATCATGCACGTCGTCGTCCTGCTGGCACATCCGCAGAGCACCAGTTTCTGCCACGCCATTGCAGCCAGGGCGTGCGACGCGCTCGAGACTGCAGGTCATCAGGTGACGCTGCTCGATCTCTACGCACTCGGGTTCCGGGCGGCGATGACCACCGAGGAACGCAACGCCTACCACACCGACAATCCGGTGCTCGATCCGATGGTGGCCGAGCACGGGCGGCTCCTGAAGCAGGCACAGTCGCTGGTGGTGGTCTACCCCACGTGGTGGAGCGGTCAGCCGGCCATCATGAAGGGCTGGTTCGAGCGCATCTGTGTTCCCGGCGTCGGATTCTCGTTCGACGAACACGGACGCCTGCAGCGCGGTCTCGGCAACCTCAAGCGACTCGTCGGCATCAGCACCTACGGCTCGCCCTGGCTCTACATCAAGCTCATCAACGACAACGGCCGACGCCTCATCTCCCGCACGCTGCGCATCAACACGGGTTGGCTCCGCCGCACGAAGTGGCTCGGTTTCTACTCCACCGACTCGTCGACCATCGACGACCGCGAGCGGTTCCTCCAGCGTGTCGAGAAGGCAATGAGGCGACTGTGAAGGTCTACGTCGTCTACTGCCACCCGGTCGAGGGCTCGTTCGTGTCGGCCATTCGTGATGCCGCGCTCGCCGGGTTCGCCGCCGCCGGCCACGAGGTACGCGTCAGCGACCTCTATGCCGACGACTTCGACCCGGTGCTGTCGGCGTTCGAACGCGCCAACCACTTGGCCCCACCGGAAACGAAGACGGCGATCCTTCCCTACGCGCACCACCTGCAATGGTGTGAGGCGCTGGTCCTGATCTACCCCACCTGGTGGTCGGCCCAGCCTGCGATGTTGAAGGGCTGGATCGACCGCGTGTGGGTTCGCGGTGTCGCCTACGACGTGCCGCCCGACAGCGCCATCATCGCCCCGCGTCTGCAGAACATCCGCCGAGTCGTTGCCATCACCACCCACGGTTCGTCGAAGTTCGTCAACGCCGTCCAGGGCGAGTGCGGCAAGCGCGTCGTCACACGCTCGTTGCGTGTGCTCTGCCACCGATGGGCACGAGCCCGATGGGTGGCGATGTACGGGCTCGACCACGCGGGCCAGCGCCGACGCGAGCGATTCCTCGAGCGCGTCGAGCGCACGATGCGCCGCCTCTGACGCTCATCGCGGCGCTGCCCGTCAGCGGTCGAGAACGGTGACCACCTCGACGTGCGGTGTCTGAGGAAACAGGTCGAGCACCGTCGACGACAGATGTCGATACCCACGGCCGACCAGCAGCGCGATGTCGCGCGCCGCCGCCACCGGATCGCAACTCACGAGCACGATCCGGCCGGCACCGGTTCGGCACAGCACTTCGGCGGCCTCGGCACCGAGCCCCGCACGTGCCGGATCAACCACCGCCAGATCGACCTGTCGGGGCTGCCAGTTCTCGAACAGCGCCTCCACCACCTCTGCCCCGGGGAGGTTGTGCCGAGCGTCGGCACACGCGGAGGGCGAACTCTCCACGAGGAGCGCATGAGGGGGATCGAGACATGCCGAGAAGAGACCCACACCGCCGTAGGCATCGAGCACTGTGCCAGCCGACCGCACGCGGTCGCCGCAGGCCTCGGCCACGGTCGCAACCAGCAGTTCGGCTGCGGCGGGCCCACTCTGGAAGAACGAGTTCGCACTGACCCTCAGACGAACGCCCGACACCTCGATGTGCACCGTCGAAGCCGGACCCACCCGCGCATCGGCCGACAGGTGTTCCACGGTGGCAGACGTCGGCCGGCCGCGTTCATCGAGTGGCAGCACGGTGACTCCGTCGTCGCCGATGCGGAGGCTCACCTCGACGGCGCCCTGCACTCGCAGTCGAGGCACGAGTGCCGCCAGCGCGGGGTGGGCGACATCGCAGCCGCTCAATGCCACCACTCGGTGACTGGCCGGGGCACGAAGCCCGAGCCGACCGTCGTCGCACACGGCGAGCCGCACCGTGGTGCGGTAGGCCCACGGAGACACCATGCCACCGGAGTGGACCACGGCGTCGGGCAGACGAGCGGTGCGACGAAGCGCATCGGCCACCACCGAGGTCTTCAGGGCGAGCTGCTCGATGTGGTCGATGTGCTGCCAGGCACAACCGCCACACCCGCGCGCACGGTCGACACAGGGAGGCGTGACCCTGGCGGGGGAAGGTTCGAGCACCTCCGCCACCGCACCACGAACGAAATCGCGCTTCGAGCTGCGGATCGTGACACGGACGCGCTCGCCCGGCACCGCACCGTCGACGAACATCACCCGACCATCGGGGGCATGGGCAATGGCATCGCCGCCGGCCGCCATCTTCTCGGCCACCACCTCCACGAACCCGGACACGCCACGAGCCTACGGACGCGACCACGCACCACAGGGGGAACTACCCTCGCGACGTGCCCCGCATCGAGATCGCTCCCAGTGTGCTGCCCGCCGACTTCGCCCGACTCGGAGAGGAGGTCGCGGCGCTCGAGGCCGCCGGCGTGGACCGCATCCAATGGGACGTGATGGATGGCCAGTTCGTGCCCAACCTCACGGTCGGACCCGACGTCATCGCTGCCGCACGCCGTCACACGTCGCTGCCGTTCGAGGCCCATCTCATGGTGCTGACACCTGATGCGATGGCGGCCGAGTACGTGAAGGCCGGATGCTCGCGGCTCATCGTGCATGCCGAGGCCTGCACGCACCTCCACCGAACCCTTGCGAACATCGCATCGCTCGGAGCAACTGCCTCGGTGGCCCTCAACCCGGCGACGCCGGCGTCCGCCATCGCGCACGTGCTCGACCTCGTCGACATGGTGCTGGTGATGACCGTGAACCCCGGCTTCGGGGGCCAGAAGTACATCGCCACGATGGAGCCGAAGATTCGAGAGGTGCGGGCGATGATCGCTGCCGCAGGCCTCACCGATCGCGTCGACATCGAGGTCGACGGAGGCATCGGGCCCGACACCATTGCCCCCGCTGCCGCGGCGGGCGCCAACATCCTGGTGGCGGGCAGTGCCCTCTACCGAGACCCCGAGGGATTGGAGCACGCCGTCACCGACCTGCGTGCCCGAGCCGAAGCCGCATTCAGCCTCTGAGTTCGATCTGGCGGCGCACGGCACGGCCTGCGGCGAACACGAGGTGCTTCAGCACCACCAGGGCCAGCAACGCTCCAGATGTCCACGCGACTGCCTTGATGACCGCCATGAGCAGACTGCTGCCGTGGCCATCGAGCGGTGCGAGAACACCGGTATCCACCTGTTCGCCGTCGGGCAGCAGGGTTCGAATCGGGTCGTCGAGCGTGATGCAGTCGACGTCGGTGTCGTCGGCACCCACCACGGCGTCGCCACCGAACAGCGGCGCCGGTTCGCGCACCGTGCTCACCAACTGCTCGTCGATCGGCGACACGCCGGCACCGACGATGTAGGTGCTGCCCACCGAGAGGAACCGGGTCTCGTCGCCGTACTTCACATCGACACCCTGTGCCGTCTGGTGCCCTTCGAGACTGCCGGACAGCACCCGACCCACGCTGAAACGCGCCCGATCGGCCACCGCAGCCACCACGGTGCCCTCGAACACCACGGCAGGGGCTTCGGGCGTGACACAACCGGCCGCGAGCACCACGAGCGGACCGACCGCTGCGGGCAAACCGGTGCTCGGGTCGACGGCGATGGTCGACGGCGTGGCGGACGACCCACCCTCGTCGGGCACGGAATCGGGCACGCTGTCGGCCGGGGCAGCACCGACCGGAACCGTGTCACCGGGAACCGTGTCGCCGGGAACCGTGGTGGACGCAGCAGTGGCAGTGCCGACCCAACACAGGCCGAGCGCCGCCCCGATGAGCATCCGCCGCAACCACATGGCCGCCCACGCTAGTGAGCACGCCGACGTGTGAGGTGGCAGGCTCAGCGGCCCTCGAACTTCGGGGTTCGCTTCTGCGCGAACGCCGTCATCGCCTCGACCGTGTCGCGAGTGGTGAAGTTGACGGTCTGCGACAGTCCCTCGTCGTCGAGCGCCTCCTCGAGCGTGACCGCCAGCGAGTTGTTGAGCAGTCGCTTGCTCATCGCCAATGCGATCGGCGGCCCGGCGGCGATGCGGGTGGCCCAGTCGTCGACGAAGGCGTCGAGTTGATCATCGGGCAGCACCCGGTTCACCAGACCCATCGCCTCGGCATCGGCGGCCGAGATGATGTCGGCGAGGAAGGCGAGTTCCTTCGCACGGTGCATTCCGACGCGACGCGGCAGTACCCAGGAACCACCGAAGTCGAGGCTGAGACCACGTCGAGCGAAGATCTCCGAGAATCGGGCGTTGTCGCTGGCCACCACGAGGTCGCACCCCAATGCAAGGTTGCACCCCGCGCCCACCGCGACGCCGCGCACCTTGGCGATGGTGGGTTGCGGCAGTCGGTGCAGCGCCAATGCCACATCACCCACGTGACGCATCGCGGCCAACTGGTGGCGCTCGCCGCCGAGGCTCGACAGGTCGGCACCGGAGCAGAACTCGCCACCGGCACCGGTGATGACGACCACGCGATCGGAGGCGGTGTCGGCGACCTCGCGGAACGTCGCCAACAGGTCGTCCCACATCTGGTTGTTGGCGGCGTTCTTCTTCGCCGGCCGATCGAGCGTGATGGTGACGATGCCGTCGCGCCGTGCCACTTGCAGAGTTTCCATGCGGGCCGACGATACTGAACGCATGGGATTCAACCCTCACCGCAAGCGAGTGGCTCGACGCAGCGACTACGTGTTCGTGGGTGCCGCCGTCGTTGCCTGTGTCGTGCTCGTCCTCTGGACGCTGCTCGGCTGACGGCCGTCAGCGAGGATTCCAGCGAACCCCGGCAAGCAGCCACTCGGCGATGCGGCGAGGGCTCTCACCCAGCCAGTAGGTGACGGCCAGACGACGCGGCACCCGGACATGTCGACGACCCGACTTCACGGCATCTACGGTGCGACGCGCCAGCACCTCGGGTGACTTCTTCGGGATGAGGTGCAGGGCGTTGAGGCGCTTGAGGATGGGAGCGAACGCGTCCTTCTCCTCGAGACGGTCCCACATTCCCGTGTCGATCGGACCGGCCGCCACCAGCGTCACCTTCACGGGCGTGTCGCGGAGTTCGACGCGGACGGACGCGGCGAAGTTGGTGATGCCACCCTTGGTGCCGGCGTACACGGTCATTCCCGGGAACCCCGCCGTACCCGCCAACGACGAGACGAACACCACGGCGCCGCGGCCACGCTCGAGCATGCCCGGCAGCACGGCACTGGTGAGCACCATCGGTGCCTCGAGATTGAGGCGAGCGACGTCACGAATCGACTCCGGCGTCTCCGATGCCAGCCACTGCGAGCTCTCGAGACCGGCATTGTTCACGAGCACGTCGATGGCACCCGATTCGGCCTCGACCCGGCTCACCAGCGCATCCACGGCCGCGGCGTCGTTGAGATCGGCAGGGAACACGGCACCGCGGACCTCCGCCCCCACGGCCGCCAGAGCGTCGGCGCTGCGCGCCACCAGCGACACCCTCGCCCCGGCGGCAACGAACGCCCGGGCCATCGAGGCACCGATGCCCCGCGACGCACCGGTGATGAGCACATGAGCACCCTGGAGGTCCATCGACGAATGGTAGGCCGAACTCTGGTCGACGACGAACGGTGCCCCAGAGCGTGTGTCCTGTTCCGCCCACGGACGGGATCGATGTCGGTGAACTGGGCAGGTGAAAGCGACCGTTTCCGTCGTCCCAGACCTGCCGAGTCCGGGCGTGGACCTCAGCTGGGGCGGCCCCCGCACAACACGGTCACGACGGTGCGATACGCCGCTTTCGGCGCGCGTGACTCGTCGAACAGCAACGGTCGGGTCGGCGTCGGAAACACGCCCAGCGAATCGAGCCACGTGTCGTCGTCGCCGAGACCCCACGTGGTGATCTCCACGCAGTCGGGCACGGCGAGACACGCTGCTGCCACCCGGCCATAGGCACCGGCCTGCGCCATGGCAGCCGATGCGTCGGTGGGGGCGGTGGGCACATCGAGCTCCGTGATTGCCACCTTCAGCCCCAGACCGGTGAAGTCGGCGAGCTGCCGGCTGAACACGACGGGGTCGGGGCCCGCGGTCGAAGGGCGGTGGGTCTGGATCCCCACGCCATGAATGGGTACACCGTCACGCACCAGTGCGGTGACCAACGCCAGCAGCGCCGCGTGCTTCCCGGGCACCCAGTCGGTGCCGTATTCGTTGAGCCACAGCTCGGCAGACGGATCGGCCGCGTGTGCGGTCCGGAACGCCTCGGCAATCCACGTGGAACCCAGCAGGTCGTCCCAGACACTTCCCGACGGACCCGTGCCGTAGGCGGAGAGCGGCTCGTTCACGACGTCCCACCGCGCCACACGGCCGGCGTATCGGCGCACCACGGTGTCGATGTACTCCGCCGTCACCGCCTTCAGCTCAGCCGCATCGGTGATTCCCGCCACCCACGCAGGCGTGAAGCGGTCCTGCGCCCACACCAACGTGTGGCCACGCACGGCGAGTCCGTGGGCGACCGCGTAGTCGACCACCGCGTCGGCCCCGGCGAAGGTCCACACCCCGCGCTGGTTCTCGATGCTGTACATCTTCAGCGCATTCTCGGGAGTGAGCGCAGTGAACTCGCGGTTCACGACGGTGGTGTAGGCATCGTCGGTGAGCTGCGCCGGCTCGATGATCGTGCCGACTCGCAACCCCACCGCCGCGGCGGCTTCGCGAATCGTGCAGGTGGACGGAGAGCGACGATCGCAACCCACCCAGCCGATGGCGAGCGAACCCAGCGTGGAGAGCGCGGCCGACACGGTGTGCGCAACGGGATCGACGCGTGATCCGCTCAGCGGAGCCCACACGGAGCCGACCTTTCGCATCATCACGAGTTCGGCCTCGTCGACGCCCCGAGGAAGGTCGGCGGGCGCGTAGGCCAGTGTCACCGACACCGGCTCGGCCCACCCATCGACGGGCACCACCGCGAACGCCGTGTTCGGCACGGTGTTCGTTCCAGCAGGCTCGGGAATGCCAATGGCCGTCAGCGCGACCTCATGGTCGACCGAGCCAGCCGGGACATCGACCACGAGGTCGTCGCCAACGAAAGCGAACCGCACACCGGCAGGCGTCACACGCACCGTGCACCCGCCCAGCAGGGAACCGACCACGAACACCGCGACTGCCGACGCACATCGCGTCACCGATCGACGGCCCCTCCCCACCCGGACGACCGTAGCAAAGGCCTCACCCTCAGAAGGCGGCCTCGTGGACCGTCACCTTCACCCCGACCACCGCCACGACATCGAACCTCACCTCCACGGCACCGGGACGATTCACCGCCAGCCAGGCCGCGGCGACCCGTCTCACCCGCCGCTGCTTCGCCGCACCCACGGCTGCCTCCGGCCCGCCGAACCCATCCGTCGCTCGCGCCTTCACCTCGCAGAACACGACCAGCCCCGGGGCGCCCAGCACGAGATCGAGCTCCCCCTGGCTGCAGCGCCAGTTCCGGTCGAGCACCCGGTACCCGCGCTGCAGGTACCACCTCGCCGCCGCATCCTCACCGAACCGCCCCCTCGCTTGCGCAGGGGTCAGAGCTCGGCCGACGGCAGCTCCTCGACGTTGACGTCCTTGAAGGTGAGGACCCTCACCTTCGGAATGAACCGGGTCTTCCGGTACATGTCCCACACCCATGCGTCTGCCAGCTCCAACTCGATGAGCGGACGCGCAGGATCACCGGTGACCTTCATCGACACCTCGTTCGCCAGATAGAAGCGACGCTCGGTCTCGACCGCGAACCTGAACATGGACGCGACGTCCTGGTACTCCTGCGCGAGTTGGAGCTCTCGCTCGGCCTCGAAGTTCTCGAGATCGTCAGAGCTCAACGGGGGTGCTCTTCACACCGAACGAGGACGCCTCAGGCGTCGCGCTTCTCGCGGATCTTGGCAGCCTTGCCGACGCGGTCGCGCACGTAGTACAGCTTGGCCCGGCGCACGTCGCCGCGCTTCACGACCTCGAGCTTGGCCACCGACGGGGTGTGCACCGGGAAGGTGCGCTCCACGCCGACGCCGTAGCTGATCTTGCGGACCGTGTAGGTCTCCTGCACGCCGCTGCCCTGGCGGGCGATGACGTTGCC
>CAZQPJ010000031.1:0-14029 GCA_964595105.1 uncultured Bifidobacterium sp. | reverse complement strand
AGGCCGATCCCGAGACGCACGCGATCATCATGATCGGTGAGATCGGCGGCTCGGCCGAGGAGGAAGCGGCGGAGTTCATCAAGGCCAACGTCACCAAGCCGATGAGCGCCTACATCGCCGGGGTCACCGCGCCGGAAGGCAAGAAGATGGGCCATGCCGGCGCCATCACCTCGGGCGGCAAGGGTACGGCCAAGGGCAAGATGGAGGCGTTGGCCGCGGCCGGCGTGCGGGTGGGCCAGAACCCCACCGAAGCCGGCGACCTGATGGCGGAGATCGTCGCCTCGCTCTGACCCGAGTTCCCCCGGGACCCGGGTTCACCGGGACCTGAGTTCACCGGCCCTGCCCGGCCCGCTCTGCGTGAAGCGCTCTTCTGTGTCACCGCACAGACGATGTGTCGTTCTGTGTGGTGACACAGAACGCTGGAGTCGGCCAATGCCGGCCGATTTCGCAGTCGAAATCGAACAGAGGTGAACGCAGGAGGGTGTGGGAGGTGAACCGCGGGGCCGGAGTGCACGCAGTCACCGGCACGACCCGCACGACTGGGACTAGGGGAGTTGGCCGACGTGGGCCAACGCCAGGCGGATGAGGCGGTCGTGACCGCCGGTCATCTCGCGGCGGACCGCTTCGCTGACGGCTTGTTCCGGCGGATACCAGGCCAGGTCGAGTGCCTCCTGCGTCGGCTGGCAGTCACCCGACACCGGCACCACGAAGGCGAGGCTCACGGCATGGTGGCGCGGGTCGTGGAAACCGCTCACGTCCGGGTCGGGGAAGTACTCGACGACCGTGAAGGGTGCCACTTCCGGTGGAACCCGGGGAAGCGCCACGGGGCCGAGGTCCTTCTCGAGGTGGCGCAGCAGGGCATCGCGGACGCGCTCGCCGTAGAGCACGCGGCCGCTCACCACCATGCGGCTGATCGACCCGTCGGCTGCCTGACGGAGGAGCATGCCGACGTGGGTGACGCGTCCGAGGTCGTCGACGCGCACCGGCACGGCGTCGACGTAGACGAGCGGCACGTTGGCCCTGATGTTCTGCAGGTCATCGCGAGACAACCAACCGGTGCGGGTGTCGAGTTGTTCGTTCATGCGGGGGCTTTCACGAAGTAGCCGTTCACATCGATGATGAGGTGACTGGCCTGAGACATGATGGCGGTGGCGGAACCATCCGGGTTGACCCCCATGAGTGCACCATTGGCCACCGTCTTGCCCGCCGCGAAGTTGAGGCTGGCCGTGGGAGGTTCGGTGCCGCCGGGGAAGACCTTCAGGTATCCGTTGGCCGACGGTGCGACTGCCGTGAGGTTGGCCGACACGCCGTACACACCCGAAGGTACACCCGTGACACCGCCGGAGAGGATGACCGCCCGACTCTCGCGAGCGGCGAACGGCTTGCCGAGGTCGCGGGTGTTGTAGACGCGCACCGGCGAGAGCGGCACGAACATGCCCTCCGTGGAGAGCGGCGCCGAGGAGGCGGTGATGTAGCCGACCACGTCGACGATCGCGTTCACGGCGTTGGACGTGTAGAGCGCTGTGGTCCCCGTCGCGCTGATCGGCACGATGGCGGTGTTGGCCGACGCCGAGGCCGATGTGAAGTTGACGTTCGAGTGTGTCGCCGAGCCGGCATCGGGACGCATCACCCGGATGAACCCGTTCGCCGAGGCACCCACTGCGGCGACATTGACCACGAGTGCCGACACCTGCGACGTGTCGACCGCGCCCGCTGCCGTGGGCACCTGTGTGCCGGAAAGCGTGGGAACCGTGATGGTCTCGCCGGCCCTCAACTGTCGTGGCGAGACGAAGCCCGGGGGCAGAGGGGCGCCGGCGAGCCCACGGCTGTCGGTCCAACGTTCGGGCGCCGCGAGCGGCACGAACCGACCGGCGGTGACCGGAGCACCGTCGCTCGCCACGAAGTACCCGAGGAGATCGACGAGCGCCTGTCCGCCCGCCTGCAGGTAGAGGCTGATCGAACCGTTCATCCCCACGGGCACGATGGCGAAGTTCGGGCGGGCCTGACCTGCCGTGGCGATGTTGATGGTGCTCGTGCTGCCCGTGCTGCCGGCCATGGTGGGGTAGGCCTGGACGAAGCCACGGGAGACAGGGGCCACCGAGGTGATGTTCACGGCAACGGCGTTCACCGTGCTGCCGATGGGCACGGAGAGAGTGTCGACCACGTTCAGGTCGATCACCGACTCGGTGGCGTACGGGCCGGTCAGATCGGCGGGCCCGACGTGACTCGCTCCGGCTCTGGTGTCGAGGAGACGCTGCGGCAACGGGAGCGCGGTGTACGCGCCCTGCACCGCCGCGGCTGCCGCCTCGGGCGGAGCCGGCAGCGACAGCAGGCCCGACCCGTACACGTTGTCGGGCCCGGCGCTGCCGAGGTCGAGCGAGAGGTGTTTCACGAGCGCCGCGAGGCCCGCGCCGGGCGCGGCGAGTCCGGCGCCCTCGAGGAGCGCGGCGTAGCCAGCGGCAGTCGGCGACGATGCCGAGGTGCCGCTGAACGTCCCGAACACCGAGCTCTGGAATCCCGACAGCGCCGACACGTCGGGCTTCACGCGCCCGTCAGTGGTGGGCCCCTGCGACGAGTAGACCGCGATGCTGCTCGGGTCGAACGGGTCGACGCGCTCGGTGTCGTTCACGTCGACGGCCCCCACGGCCACGAGCGCCGGGTTCTTCGAGTCGACCACCGGCTTGGCCGCACTGCCCGCCTTGTCGTAGTAGCCGAGTTCGAGGAACGCGTCGCCGGCAATGGCGACCTCCATCTTGTCGGGCACGCTGCCGATGGGGGTCAGCGGGTCGCGGCGGATGCGCAGGTAGGTGACCGCCGCGTGCTCACCCAGCGAATCGGTGTACTGGCTGAACTGGTTGGAGGGACAGATGCTGGCGTCGGCGCCCTCGAGCGGTGGCGCACCATCGATCTGGCTGTCGTCGAATTCGTCGAGGGGTTGTGCGAACAGCGTCGACGCCGGATTCACATGGTCACTGAAGTCACCCTGAGGCCCGATCGGCTCCCACACTTCCACCGAGTAGTCGGTGCGCTGCAGGGCCGGCAGGTACCAGTCGTTCGCCCAACGCACGCCGTCGAGGTAATAGCAACTGCCGGCCATCGAGTCGACCCGCAGCCACGTGTCGGTGGTGGCGCCGGCCCTGCCGTCGTTGAAGTTCACGTAGTAGCCGGGGGTGCTCGACACCGTGCGCTTCAGGTAGGCGTCCTCGCCGTCGTTGCCTGCCGAGTTGAACCAGGTGATGCCCTTGAAGGCGGCGTGATCGACGACGCCGGCGAGGTCGCCAGTGCCGTCACCCGGGCCGTCGTAGGCGGAGCCGAGCGACCGGTTGACGATGGTGACACCGTTGGCGGCGAACCAGTCGATGGCATCGGTGAGGTCGCTGATGGTGGTGCCCCATGCCACGTAGACGTCGGCGTCGGGTGCCATGTCCTTCACGATCTCTGCCACCGCGGCACCGTGATCGCCACCCACCTGATCGAGAATCGTGTCGTTCGGTGCGCAGAAGCCCTGACCGAGCGAGTCGGCGCAGAACTGGTGCGAGGCATCGGGCAACGGACCCATCTCCGCCACGTTCCAGAACGCGAAGTCGAAGTAGTCGATGATGCCGACCTTCACGCCGCCACCGGTGATGCCGGCGTCGTGCCACGACTGGGCGCCGCTGTCGACCACTTCGACACCCTGCGTCGGCCCGAAGCCATCAGGTCGGAAGAAGCGGCGCGGCGGTTCGTTCACACGGCGTGGCCAGCGCACGGAGGTGGCGAGTGGCGAAGCGGCGATGCGGGTGACCATCGTGGCGGGCACCTCTGCTTGCACGACGATGCCATCGGCGTCGGCAACCACCGTGCCGCCCAGGCTGCGGATGAGTGCCGCGATGTCGGCGGTGCGTGGGCCCAGCACCTCGACAGGGAGGCGAGGCACTGGCCGAGTCTGCGGTGTGGTGGTGCTCTCGGCGTGCGGGGCAAGCGCGCGGTCGAGGGCGTCGAGGAGTCGCTGATCAGTGATGACCGTCGGAGCCGTCGGCGTGGTTGCACCGGCAGGGCCAGCATTGGCTCCGGACGGCGCGACCGCAACGGTGAGGCAGGCCACGGACGCGCTCGCGAGGCAGAGCGCCGACAGAGTGCGTCGGATGGTCACGTGTCAGAACCTGCGGCGCCGTTGGGGTGCCACGATCGGTTCACGCCTCGGGATGGCGGGCGTGACCACCTCGATGAGATCGTCGACGGCGACGCGGATGCCATCGGTGTCGATGTCGGTGGGTTCACCCGCAGCATCGACAACCACGGGGATCTCCTCCTTCGGCTTGCGGCCCAGTGCGATGTCGACACCGAACATGCCGGCCGCCAGCACCGCACCTGCGGCCCCGTGCTTGCGACGCGCAGTGGCGATGGGATCGGAGACTGGTTCCATCTGCTCGTCGTGCACACCCGCACGCTACCGAACCATGGTCGAAGGGGTGGCGCGTCCGGCATCCTCGGAGCGAATACGATGAGCCGCAATGCCCGAAGGCGACACGATTCATCGTGCGGCCGCAGCGCTGCGGACCGCGTTGGTGGGACGCCCCACCCTGCGCTTCCAGGCACCCCGTCTGTACGGTCCGACTCCGCCCGTCGGACGCGTGGTGGAGGCTGTCGAGAGCCACGGCAAGCACCTCGAGGTGCGGTGGGACGATGGCCTCGTGTTGCACACCCACATGCGGATGGTGGGGTCGTGGCATCTCTATCGATCCGGCGAGCACTGGCGCAAGCCCGACTCGCAGGCTCGGGCGGTGATCGAGGTCCCGGAGTGGGTGGCCGTGTGTTTCAACGCCCCGCTCGTGGAGACCTATCGCGAGTTCGACATCCATCGTCACCCCGGCTTCGGCCGACTCGGCCCCGACCTGTGCACTGCCTCCGATGCTGCCCTCGACCTGTGCGCTCGTCGCGTGTTCGACTACGACGACCCCGATGCCCCGATCGCTGAGGTGCTGCTCGACCAGCACGTGGCGTGCGGCGTGGGCAATGTGTTCCGCAGTGAGATCCTCTTCGAGTGCGGCATCAGTCCCTTCGCCGCGGCCCACGCGCTCGAATGGGACGAGTGCGTGACGCTCATCGACACTGCAGCCCGCATGCTGCGCGCCAACCTGCAGCCCGGGCCGCGCGTCACGCACCCCGAGATCCCCGGTGGCCTCGCGGTGTACGGCCGCAACGGCCAGCGCTGCATGGCGTGCGGTGACACGGTGCACGTGAAGCGCATGGGGGAGCACAACCGGCTCATCTTCTGGTGCCCCACGTGTCAGGCGCATCTGGCACCGCAGCGCGACATCACGCCGCCCGGCGTCGAGCGCGAGATGGACCCGCACCCTGCCGCTGCCCTGTTCCTCTCGGAACTCCCCTGGCGTCGCGAAGCGGCTGGCTGACTCAGCGCTGCGGCGCAAGGGCGCGCACCACGGTGGCCCATCCGTCGGCGAGCACGCCGGTGTTCCCGCCCGGCAGGTCGACGCCGGTGACCGCACGGTAGGTGGCGGCGGCCAGTGCGCCAGCCACCACGTCACCGACCTCCCCGGCCCTGTCGACGGCGGCGTGAGCCGCCGCAGTGGCACGTGCCGCATCGCCCTGCTGGTGGGCGGCACCGGCAGCGGCAACGAAGGCGAACACCTCGTCGAGGTAGGTGGCACCGCTGCTGCTGTCGACGGCGAGTGCACATTCGATGGCGCGCTCGGGCTGACCGATGGCGGCGTGGCAGAGGGCAGCGGTCGACTGGGCGAACGGGTGGTCGGCATGTGCGCCGAGCAGGTCTTCGACCCGGGCGAGCGCCTCGTCGAATCGCCCCTGCTGTGCGAGGCCCACGGCCACGATGGCGTGTGCCTCGTAGGGTGAGGCACCGTTGAGGCCGATCACCTCGATGGCGCGCTCGGCGTAGGTGACTGCGACGCTGCCGGAGCCGCGGTGCATGGCGGCACCGGCGGCGGCCAGCAGCGGGAACGGGCCGTAGCGGCCGCTTTCGGCGAGGGCGCCGAGTTCCTCGACGCTGCGTTGCGCGGCGGCGGTTCGGCCGAGGGCCACCTGCACGCGAACGAGCGGCGCGAGCGCCTGTACGAGCCCGAACTGGTCGTGCAGGCGGCGGAAGCGTGACCGTGCCCGGTCGGCGAAGGCGTGCGCATCGTCGAGCTCACCCTGCCACAGGCGCAGGTTGGCGAGCAGGGTGTCCATCATCGCTGCGGCCCAGTCGTCACCGCGAAGGTCGGCCTCGCGTTGCACCACGCGGGCGAGGTTCTCGGCATCGTCGAAGCGGCGCTCGAAGAACTCGACGAACGCGAGCAGGCCGAATGCCCACCCGACTCCGTTGCGGTCGCCGAATCGGCCGAGTGTGGAGGCTGCCCGGTTGAGGCGCTCGCGCGCCTGGGTGAGGTCACCCGACTGGAACGCCACCCATGCTCGGTGCTGGTCGACGTACGCGAGGCCACGCTCGTCGGCGAGGTCGCGGAACAGGTCCTCCGCCTCGCCGAGGAACCACGAGGCATCGGCGAGTGACCCTGTGAACATCTCGATGAAGCCACGCAGGCGCAGCGCGTTGGCGAGCAGATCGGTGCGTTCGGTATTGCGCAGCAGGCCCACCGCGGTGCCCAGTTCGCTGCGTGCCACGTCGATGCGGCCCGACACGTTGGCGAGCATGCCACGCAGGCGGTGCGCCTCTGCCTGCAGCACAGGGTCGCCGGTGCGCTCGGCAGTCGCCTGCACGGCGTCGATGTCGGCGGTGGCTGCGTCGAACTGTCGCTGATCGGTGGCGGCCGTGGCGCGCACGATGCGCAGGTGTGCCAACTGCGGGGAGTCGGCCTCCTCTCCGTGCGCGAGGTCGATGGCTCGGGTGGCGTTCCGTACTGCGGCGCGCAGACTGCCGGAGTCGATGGCGCGGTCGGCGGCCTCTGCGAGCATCTGCACCGCCCGGGTGGTGAGGTCGTGGGGAACGCCGTCCATCGACCCGATCTCGCCCATCAGTTCGGCGGCCGCAGCGGTGTGGTGTGCGAGGTCGTCGAGATTGCCGTTGTTGGCGGCGAGCGACGTGGCAACGCCGAGATGGCGCGTGGCGCGCGCCGACTTGGTGAGGGTCTGGTAGGCGGCGTCGCGCACCGACTCGCTGCCGAACTCCCAGCGGTGCCCATCGACGTGGAGCAGTCCGAGCTCGTCGAGCTCGTCGATGGCCGTTGCCGGATGCGGCTGCCCGAGTGCCGCGGCGAACCGTTCGAGTGCGACGATCGAGCCGGACGTTCCCATCACGGCGGCGTTCTCGATGACCTGTCGTTGGCCCACCGAGAGCTGATCGAGTCGGGCCGCCACGAGTGTGCGCAGCGAATCCGGCAACTCGGCACCACCGCCGGCTCGGGTGAGCGCTGCGAGTTCGACGAGGAACAGTGGGTTGCCGCCGCTTCGGTCGTGCAGCGCCGCCAGTCGGTTGGGGTCGACGTCACCGTCGTCGAGCAGTTCGGCAGCGAGCGCATAGGTCTCGTCGCGCGACAGCGGCTGCAGCCACAGCGACACCACGGTGCCGCGGTCGACGCGCGGCGGCCACTCGACCTCGAACCCGGGCCGCATGGCGGTGACGAGCACGAACTGGTGGCGGCCGAGCGAACCCACCACGGCGGTGAGCAGTTCGATGAGGGTCGGGTCGGCCCAATGCAGGTCGTCGACGGCGAGCACCATGGGCCCCTCCTGCGCCCGTGCCTCGATGACCTGGGCCACCGCATGGTGCACGGCGCTGCGCGCACCGGCGGGTTCGAGCCGGTCGATGGCGGACGGAAGGCCAAGCAGGTGGCAGAACACCTCGACGAACTGTTCACCCTCCTCGGGGTTGGCGTGATCGAACAGGGCGGCGGTGCGGCGCCGCGCCTCGGCGCGGATGTGGTCGGGAGGGGTGGTGGGATCGAGGCCGAGGTGATGGCTGAGGGCGGACGCGATGGGGAACCAGACGTTCGACTCGCCGTAGGGCACGCACGCACCCTCGAGCACGGTGACGTCGTCGGCCCGCGAGCGGAGGTGGGCGATGGCCTCGTCGATGAGGCGCGTCTTCCCGATGCCGCTGTCGCCGGTGAGGTGCAGGAGGAGACCGCGGGTGTGCGACACGACGAGGTCGAGTGCTCCGTGCGTGATGGCGAGTTCGGCCTCTCGGCCGATGAAGCGGGCCTCGCGTCGTTGGCGCCGTGCGGCACCGGGCGGCGCCGTGGGCGTGAGCGCCAGCCATGCCTCGACGGCGTGCTCTCGGCCCTTCGCCTGCAGTTCGCCCTGCGGCTGGAACTCGAAGGTGTGTGAGGTGAGTGCGTGGGTGGCAGCGCCCACCAGCACGCCACCCGGCGGTGCCGCGGTCTGCAGGCGCGAGGCGAGGTTCACGACGTCGCCCATCGCCGTGTAGTCGGTGCCGGCGAGTGTGCCCACCAGCACCTCACCGGTGTTGATGCCGATGCGCATGCGCACGGCCTCGCTCCCGGTGAGACCGTTCGACGCGACGTGTTCGGCCAGGGTCTCCTGCATGCGCAGCGCGGCCCGCACGGCGCGTTCCGGGTCGTCCTCGTGCGCCACCGGTGCACCGAACAGGGCGAGAATCCCGTCGCCGAGGATCTTGTCGACCCGTCCGCCGAACTCGACGACCACGGCCACCATCTTCTCGAAGCACGAGTCGACCAGTCGCTTGAGTGCCTCGGGGTCCATGTGTTCGGCGAGCGAGGTGAACCCGACGAGGTCGCCGAACAGGACGGTGACGATGCGGCGCTCCTCGGCGGGCACGGCGGCGGCCTGCAACGCCTGCCCGCATGACGGGCAGAAGCGTGCCCCGGTAGGGACGGTCGAGCCACACGAGCCGCACAGCATCACCCCGGAGCGTAGGGGCATCTTCACCCGACGGGACGAAAACCGAGTTCGCGGGCGAGAATGGAGGCCATGACCGAGACCCCCCCTCTCACAGCCGCTGCCGGAGCCATCGACGCGGTGAAGATCTACGGCGGCGGCGACAGCGAGGTGCGCGCTCTCGACGGCGTGTCGGTGAGCTTCGAAGCCGGCCGTTTCACCGCCATCATGGGCCCGTCGGGTTCTGGCAAGAGCACCCTCATGCACTGTCTTGCCGGTCTCGACTCGCTCACGGATGGCAGCGTCCACATCGGCAACACGTATCTGGCGACGCTGAACGACAAGCAGCTCACCGAACTGCGGCGAACGGCGGTGGGGTTCATCTTCCAGGCGTACAACCTGGTGCCCACGCTGACCGCGCTCGAGAACATCACCCTGCCACTGCTGCTGGGCGGCTCGAAGGGTGACCAGCAGTGGATCGACACCGTCATCGACACGGTCGGCCTGCGCGACCGGCTGAGCCACCGGCCGAGCGAACTCTCGGGTGGTCAGCAGCAGCGCGTGGCAGTCGCCCGCGCGCTCGCCAGCCGGCCCACCATCATCTTCGCCGACGAGCCCACGGGCAACCTCGACAGTCGCACCGGTGCGGAGATCCTCGACTTCATGCGGCGCGCCGTGCGCGAACTGGGGCAGACCATCGTGATGGTGACGCACGATCCGGTGGCGGCCTCGTACGCCGACCGCGTCATCTTCCTTGCCGACGGCAAGGTGGTCGACGAGATGCACGATCCCACGGCCGATCGTGTGCTCGACCGGATGAAGCGCTTCGGGGAGTGACCCCGTGTTCCGACTGAGTCTGCGCAACGTGTGGTCCCGCAAGGGACGCCTGTTGCTGACCGCCATTGCGGTCATCGCGGGTACGGCGTTCCTCAACGGCGTGTTCGTGTTCACCGACACCATCAAGGGCGCGTTCAACTCGATGTTCGAGAACGCCTACGAAGGCACCGATGCCTACGTGCGGTCGGCGAACGTCATCGAAGGCCAGTTCGGCCAGGACCAGCGTGACCGCATCGCCGGCGGCACGGTCGACGCCGTGCGGGCGGTGCCCGGTGTGGCAGAGGCCGAGGGCTCGGTGAACGGCACTGCCACGGTGGTCTACGAGAACACTGTGCTGGGCATCGATGGCCCACCGAAGTTCGCTGGCGTCTGGTTCACGGGCTCGGGTTCGCCGTGGTCGATCGCCGAAGGCAGAGCGCCTGCCGCTGCCAACGAAGTGGTGCTCGACCGCAAGTCGGCGAAGTTGGCGAAGGTTCCGGTGGGTGCCAGCGTCACCATCACCTCCCTCGGTCCGCCCCAGCAGTTCACCGTGGTCGGCATCGCGCGTTTCGCCGGCAACGACACCTCGGGTGGGGCGTCGTGGAGCCTGTTCACGCTGTCGGCGGCTCAGCAGTTCATTGCCGGCGATGCCACCAAGATCGACGCCGTGGTGGTGCGCGGCGACGGATCCATGTCGCAGGGCGAGTTGGCGGGAGCCATTCAGGCGGCCGTCGCCGATCCGACGGTGGAGGTGCTCACGGGAGCGCAGATCACCGATGAGAGCAAGAGCAACGTGGCCACGAGTCTCAGCTTCATCACGCTGTTCCTCACCATCTTCGCCATCATCGCCCTCTTCGTGGGCAGCTTCATCATCTACAACGTGTTCAGCATCAGCGCCGCACAGCGCCAACGCGAGAACGCACTCCTGCGAGCCATCGGTGCGAGTCGGAGCCAGGTGACGCGCTCGATGTTCGTCGAGGCGTTCGTGGTGGGCGTCGGCGGTTCGGCACTCGGCTGCATCGGTGGTGTCGGCCTTGCGGCCACCATCCTGAAGGGCCTGAGCGCCGTGGGTTTCGCTCCCAGCGGCACGACGCTGATGGTGCGGGCGAACGGGTTCGTCATCACGATGATCGTCGGGGTCATCGTGACGGTGCTGTGCTCCGTGGTGCCGGCGCTCCGTGCCGGTCGGGTTCCGCCATTGGCGGCGATGCGCGACGTGGCGATCGACACCGCCGACGTGTCACGTGGCCGCAAGATCACGGGCGCAGTGGCACTGCTGCTGGCGATCGCCTTCGTGGTGTGGGGCGTCACCGGCACCACGGTGGCGCTGGGCGGTGGCGTCGCATTCCTCTTCCTCGCACTTGTCGCGTTGGCCCCGTTCGTGGCGGCCCCGGTCGCTCGTCTGTTCTCGCCTGCCCTCACCAGGCTGCGGGGTGCCGCCGGCACCATGGCCGGGCGGAATGCGGCTCGCAACCCGAAGCGCACGGCCCTCACCGCGAGTGCCCTTGCGGTGGGCCTCGCGTTGCTGATCGGCGTCGCCACCCTCGGTGCCTCGGCGAAGGCCACCACCCGGGCGGTCGTCGGCTCCTCGTTCCGCTCCGACTACATCGTGTCGGCGCGCCAGGGCAACAACGGCGGTTCGATTCCCGCCACCGTTGCTGCCGATGTGCAGGCGACCGGCGTGGGTGACGCACTCGGGTTCGGAGCCTCGGCCATCAAGGTGCTGGAGAAGGGCGAGTACAAGTCGAAGGTGGTGGTCGCCGTCGATCCCGCCGCGGCCTCCAAGGTGCTCGACGTGCCGTTCGTGTTCGGCGGGTTCGATGCCCTCGACCCGACGTCGATCCTGGTGTCGAAGAAGAAGGCCGACCGTGATGGGTTGCAGCAGGGCTCCGTGCTCGAGGCGCAGTTGCTCGACGGTTCGTCGGTGTCGCTCGCCGTGGGCGGGGTCTACGACTCCGACCTGTTCGGCAACCTCATGGTCGATCGCTCGCTGTTCGCGGGTTCAGCGGTTCCGGTGTTCGACCAAGCCGTCATCGTGCACACCACCGACGGAGTGACCGCCGCGAACAGCTCGAAACTCGAGAGCGTCGTGGAGTCGTACCCCACCCTGAAACTGGAGAGCCGCGAGCAGTTCATCGACGCGCAGAGCGGGCAGATCGACGGATTCCTCAACTTCATCTACGCACTGCTCGGCATCTCGATCTTCATCGCAGTGGTCGGCATCGTCATCACCCTGTTGCTGGCGGTGTACGAGCGGCGCCGTGAACTCGGGTTGCTTCGCGCCGTGGGCATGACCCGCAAGCAGGTGCGCACCAGCGTGCTGTGGGAGAGCCTCATCACCGCAGTGGTGGGTGTCATCATCGGCACGGTGCTGGGCGGTGCGCTCGGCTGGATCATCGTGCGGGCACTGCGTGACCAAGGGCTCGACAAGTTCTCGTTCCCCACCTCCACCGTGGTGGTGGCTGCTGTGGTGTCGCTGGTGCTGGCGGCGTTGGCTGCCTTCCTGCCGGCCCGCCGGGCAGCCAACGCCGACGTGCTCGAAGCGATCGCCACCACCTGATGTTCCGACTGGCCCTTCGCAGTGTGCGTGCGCGGTGGGCCCGCTTGCTGCTGACGTCGTTGGCCATCGTGGCCAGCACGGCCTTCCTGTCGGGCACGTTCGTGTTCCGCGACACCATCGAGCGCACCTTCGATGCGCTGTTCGCCAACGTCTACGAACGTGTCGATGGCTACGTGCAGAGTGCGAACTCCGTGGAGAACCTGTTCGGCATCGAGAGCCGCGATCGCCTGCCTGCGTCGGTGATCGACGCAGCCCGGGCGGTGCCCGGTGTGGCCGATGCGCAGGGATCGGTGAACGGCGATGCCGTCGTGATCGCCAAGGACGGCTCACCCATCGAGCGGCCCACTGCGCCCACCTTCGGTGCCACGGTGAACGACGGTGACCTGTCGGTGTGGAAGGTGAAGGAGGGTCGTCGACCGAACGGCCCCACCGAGGTGGCGCTCGACGTGCTGACGGCTGCCGACGGTGGCTACGCAGTGGGCGACGCAGTGAAGGTGAACTCCGACGGCGGCTCGCGCACGTTCACGCTCGTCGGCATCATGGAGTACGACAACATCATCTCGCCGGGGAATGCCACCTGGGCGTTGTTCGACACGGCCACGGCGAGCGACTTCGTGGCGAAGCCGGGGTTCGTCGATGCCGTGCTGGTGAAGGGCGACGGGTCGGTGAGTGCCGACGAGCTCGTGGCGCGGTTGCGGTCGTCGCTCGACCCCGACGTGGCCCAGACGCTCACCTCGGCGGAGATCACGAAGCAGGCGCAGACCCAGGTGCAGAAGAGCCTCAGCTTCCTCACTGTGTTCCTCGGCATCTTCTCGTTCATCGCCCTCGGTGTGGGCATGTTCGTCATCTACAACGTGTTCTCCATCACTGCTGCGCAGCGCCAGCGCGAGAACGCTCTGCTCCGCGCGTTGGGTGCCAGCCGCAGGCAGGTCACATGGTCGATGCTCATCGAGGCGTTGGTGGTGGGCTTGATGGGGTCGGCCCTCGGACTTGTGGGCGGTATCGGTCTGGCCTCCGGCATCAAGCGCCTCCTCGACGCACTCGACTACCAGATTCCGGCGCGAGGCCTGGCGGTGCAGGCGCCGACGGTGGTGATCACGATGGTGGCCGGGGTGGTGGCCAGCCTCGTGGCGGCGCTCGGTCCGGCCATCGGTGCGGGCCGGGTTCCGCCCGTGGCCGCAATGACCGACGCCGTGCTCGAACGAGTGCGCAACCCGCGTCGGCGTGTGGTGGCTGCGGCGGTGTGTGCCCTCCTCGGCACCCTGGCCATCGTGCGGGTCATGTTCGACGGCCCGGCCATCCTGCTGGCGGTGGGTGTGGTGGGGCTGTTCGCCGCAGTGTTGTTGCTGGGCCCCGTGCTGGCGCGGCCCATCGCTCGATTCATCGGCGCGCCCGTGCAGCGGGTGCGCGGGGTCACGGGCACCATGGCGCGCGGCAACGTGCAGCGCAATCCGCGGCGCACGGCTCGCACCGCTGCTCCGGTGCTGATCGGCGTTGCGCTCGTCACCGGTGCCTCGGTGTTCGCTGCGTCGATCAAGGAACAGATCCGCTCTGCCGTGGGTGAGTCATTCGTGGGCGACTACGTCATCAACTCCACGAAGGGTGGCTCGGTGAGCCTCGGCCAGGACTTCGTCGACCAACTCAACGAACTGCCGGTGGTGGGAACCGCCACGGGCTTGGCGCTGGCACGCGGGGTGGCCGATGCCGAGGGCAAGCCGGCGTTCGGTGCTGTGGTCGACCCGGCCACGGTGACCGGCCTCATCGACGTGCAGTTCGTGGAGGGCTCGATCACGGCCTTGACCCCCAGCTCGGTGTTGGTGAGCGAGGGTGAGGCGAAGCGCC